>NZ_JBXARL010000002.1:434217-720471 GCF_058808215.1 Aminobacter sp. GW821-FHT11F06
CGTGGTGATCATTGCCACCACCCTTGTGGTCGCCACCACCCTGGTGATCGTTGCCGCCACCCTTGGGATCGCCGCCACCCTGGTGATCTTTGCCACCGCCCTTGGGATCGCCGCCACCCTGGTGATCGCTACCACCACCTTTGTGGTCGCCGCCACCTTGGTGATCTTTGTCGCCACCGCCGCGATGGTCTTTGTCGCCGTGGTGATCGCCATCACCGCCGTCGTGGCCATGATCGTGGTGGTGGTGGTCGCCACCCCCGCCACCGTTGTCACCGCCGCCATTCGATCCACCCCCGCTGGAGCCACCTCCGCTCGAGCCACCCCCACTGGATCCACCACCGCTCGAGCCACTTCCACTGGAGCTGCCACCGCCCGATCCGCCGCCGCTGGCGACGACGCTGCCGCCAGCACCACCACCACTGGAGCCGCCATTTCTGGAGCCGCCGCCATTAAAGAAGTGATCGTGATCGCTCTCATTGGTCGTGAGCGATCGTATCGCGGCCGTCGTCAATGGCGGACACTGATTGAGCTGATCTTGAGTCAGGATCTGCTTCCTGTTCAAGGCAATGCAGCACCTTGCATAATTAGCGCCATTGAGAGGGCTGCATTGAGCAGCTGCAAGCCGTTGTGGAACAGATGCTCCAGCATATCCTGCCATGTATAGTGAGGATGCGGATACGGAGAGCGCGACAGCTAAGGCTTTAGCTATTGATTGCTTGATTGCAGACATTTTTGTCTCCATTGGAGGCGCCGCAACCAAATTTATATTGCTGCTTCAAATCCTATTTAAGCAAGTTACAATTTGTTAAGCATTACGCCCCTTATCGGCCAGATCGTCACTTTAGCAATAGCTCATTAACCGATACCCATCATTCTTTAAGCTAAGTCCGGGGGTACAAAACCGTGAAACGCCATGCCGCGCTGGTCGCACTTTCGGCGTTGTTCGCCAGCCCGCTTGCCGCCCAGGCTGGCACGACGATGGAAACCATGGGCAATGCCTTTGCGCCGCCCGCCTTCTATTCATTCTGCAGCCACGAACCTCGCTTGTGCAGCACATCTGGCGGCAAGAAGGTGGTATCGCTGCAGCCCAGGCTCAGTGCCGAGCTGCAGCAGGTCAACCGCGCGGTCAATTCCCGCATCAAGGAACGCAGCGACCTTGTCACTGTCGGCAAGGACGACGACTGGCGCGTGCCTGTCGCCTATGGCGATTGCGAAGACTTCGCGATCCTGAAGAAAAAGGAACTGCTGGCACGCGGCTGGCCGGCATCGGCGCTGCTGCTCACCGTGGCGCGCTATCGCGGTGAAGGCCATACTGTGTTGACCGTGCGGACCAGCGAAGGCGACCTCATCCTCGACAACATGACCAGCTCAATCCGCGACTGGTCGAGCACACCCTACGGCTACTTTGCCCGCCAGGCGCAAGGCAATGGCCACCGCTGGGAGCGCATCGGCAACGCCAGGCAAATCGTGACGACGGCGGTCGGCAACTGACGCCTGCCGGAGAATTAGCCTAAACGTTCGAGCAGGATCGTCGGCTCGCCGTGATAGGTGGTGCGGCCGATCTCGCGATAGCCGTTCTTTTCAGCGACGCGCAGCGAAGCGCCGTTGACCGGATCGATGATGCAGACAGTGCGGCCTTCGAAACGGTGGTCGGCCCAGGTCACGAAGGCGCCCACCACCTCGCTCGCAATGCCTTGGCCATGCTTGTCGGCGACAAATCCCCAGCCAGCCTCGGGGATGCCTTCGATCGAAGGTTCGATGTCGCGCTTGAGGTCATGGAAGCCAGCCTCGCCGATGAAGCGGCCCGTGGCCTTTTCCTCGACCGCCCAAAAGCCATAGCCGATCAGCGACCAGGAGCCGGCATGGCGCAGGAAACGCTGCCAGCTTTCCTCGCGTGTCCGTGGCTTGGCAATGAAGCGCGTGACGACCGGATCGGCCCACATCCCGGCATAAGCGTCGAAATCGGCGAGGCGATGCGGCCTCAGGATGGTGCGTTCGGTCTCGATGACAGGAATATCGGCAAGGTCAAAAGTGGTCATCGGTGAAGCTCCATCCATCGTTGCCGGGGCTTTAGCACGGTCCGACGGACAAGCAGCAGGCCAGATCGACATTTCGGCATCCGCCAGCGGAATCAGCCGCGCCAGGCCATGCGCATGTAGACGCCACCGCGTTCGAGCTCGTCGAGCATCTGGTCGAGCCGCTTGCGGCGGGTCGCTTCGAGCTTGGCGCGTTCGATCCAGCCGAGATAGTCGTTGCGCTGATAGCCGGGCCGCGCCTCATAGGCATTGAGCACACCGCGCGACAAAAGCTCGCTGCGGATCCACTCGGGCATCGGATTGATGTCGCGGGTCAGGGCCATGGCTGAAATTTGCGGATGAAAAACGCGCCCGTCAACCACACCACAATCATCAACTGACACATCCGGTTGTCATTTCGACATCGACCTCGCTTTGATATCGTAGCGACGAGGACAGGGTTTGCGAGGCGCCGATGACCGATCTCCTTCTGACAATCGTCCACCACCTGCTTGCCTTCACCCTCGCCGGCGTGATCGCCACGGAAGCCGTGCTGGTGCGCCCCGGTCTCGACCGGCGTGGCCTTGCCCTGCTCGGCCGTGTCGACGCCGCTTATGGCGCCTTGGCGGCTTTGCTGGTGATCATCGGCGCGGCACGGGTCTATTTCGGGCTGAAGGGCTGGGAATTCTACATCTACAACCCGACCTTCTGGGCCAAGATGGCAGCGTTCGCGACAGTCGGACTGCTGTCGATTGCGCCCACCATCCGCATCTTGCGCTGGCGCGCCGCTGGTAGCGGCGAGGCTTATGTCGTGCCCGATGTCGAGGTGGCGCGCGTGCGGCGCTTCATCAAGGCTGAAATCGCCGTCTTCGCCCTGATCCCGATCTTTGCCGCGGCGATGGCGCGCGGTTACTGAGCCGCCACTTCGGCTTCCGCGACCTCGACCGGATCGAGTTCGTCCAGCAGCACCAGCGGCGCGGGCTCGCTTGTCGACTTTTCTGGTGACTTGCAGATGTCGGCGATGACGCAGCGCCAGCAATCGGGCTTGCGTGCCTTGCAGACGTAGCGGCCATGCAGGATCAGCCAGTGATGGGCATGCAGCATGAACTCGTCGGGGATGATCTTGACCAGGATCGCCTCGATCTGATCGGGCGTCTTGCCGGGCGCCAGCCCGATCCTGTTGCCGATGCGCAGGATATGGGTGTCGACAGCCATGGTGTGGTGGCCGAAGGCCATGTTGAGCACGACATTGGCGGTCTTGCGGCCGACGCCGGGCAGCTTGACGAGCATATCGCGATCGTCAGGCACCTCGCCGCCATGGTCTCGGATCAGCGCTTCCGACAGGGCGATCACGTTCTTGGCCTTGTTGCGCCACAGGCCGATGGTGCGGATATGCTGGCCGAGCGCCTCCTCGCCCAGCGCCACCATCTTTTCTGGCGTATCGGCAATGGCGAAAAGCGCGCGGGTCGCCTTGTTGACGCCGGCATCGGTCGCCTGCGCCGACAGCGCTACCGCCACCAGCAGCGTGAACGGATTGACGTGTTCGAGCTCGCCTTTCGGCGCCGGCCGCTGGACCTGGAAACGGCGGAAGATCTCGCGCACTTCCGCAGCCGAATAGAGCGACTTGGCACGCGTTGAGCGGGCGCGCGGCTTCGGCTTGGTGCCCGATACGGCGCGGACGGTGGCCTGCGACGCCATTGGCGCATCTTTGGACTTGGGGTTTTTCATAGGCCCTCTATAATTAACCGACATGAGCGAGACAAACGCCACCTTTGCCGCCGACGAGCCGTTCTTCAAGGCGCTTTTGCTGCCGCACCGGTCGCTTGGCCGCACCGGCTTCATGATCCTGATGGGCGCGATGATGTTCGGCTGGATCGTCACCGGCATCATTTTCCTGAGCTACGGCGCCTGGCCGATCTTCGGCTTCTTCGGCCTCGACGTCATCGGCCTCTACATCGCCTTTCGGCTCAACTATCGCGCGGCGCGCGCCCGCGAAGAGGTGATCGTTTCCCGAACCAGCCTCGACATCCTCAAGACGGCGCCTTCCGGCAAATCGGAGCAGTATCACTTCAACCCGTTCTGGGCGCGTTTTGCCGTTTCCCGCCACGACGAGATCGGCATCACCGGCATGGCCGTGGTATCGCGGGAAAAAAGCGTGCCGATCGGCAGCTTCCTCAATCCCGACGACCGTGAGAGCTTCGCCAAGGCTTTTTCGCGGGCACTTGCAACCGCAAGGAGCAGATGAGCAGGAATCGGGTGGGAAATACCCACCGACAGCGCGATATTGGCGTCCAAGGAGATATTGCCATGAACGCCCAGACGCAAACGAAGCCCATTGCCACGCTGCAGCACGACATCACGCCGGTCGGCTCGGAATATGAGACGGTGCGCCGGGTGATCGAAAAGATCAGCCTCGACTATCGCGACCAGCCCTCGCTCGAAACCCTGGCCGACGAGGTTGGCGAAACGCCGACCGGCCTGCAAAAGCTGTTCAGCCGCTGGGCCGGCCTGTCGCCAAAGGCCTTCCTGCAGGCGGTGACGCTCGACCATGCCCGCAAGCTGCTCGACGAGGGCCTGCCGCTGCTCGAGGCCTCCTTCGAGGTCGGCATGTCGGGTCCGGGACGTCTGCACGACCTGTTCGTCACCCATGAGGCGATGTCGCCGGGCGACTACAAGACCCGTGGTGCCGGGCTTACCATCCGCTACGGTTTCCACATCTCGCCCTTTGGCGTGGCGCTCGTCATGGTCACCGATCGCGGGCTTGCCGGCCTGTCCTTCAACGATGCCGGCGAGGAGCGCGCCGCATTCGCCGACATGTCCGGACGCTGGCCCAACGCCACCTATGTCGAGGACATGAGCGCGACGGCACCTTATGCCGCGCACATTTTCGATCCGACCCGCTGGCGGCAGGACCAGCCGCTGCGCGTGGTGATGATCGGCACCGACTTCCAGGTCCGGGTGTGGGAAGCGCTGCTCAAGATCCCGATGGGCCGGGCCTGCACCTATTCGTCGATCGCTTCGGAAATTGGCTCACCCAAGGCCAGCCGCGCTGTGGGTGCCGCCGTCGGCGCCAATCCGATTTCCTTCGTCGTGCCGTGCCACCGGGCGCTTGGAAAATCGGGCGCGCTCACCGGCTATCACTGGGGCCTGACGCGCAAGCGTGCGATCCTCGGCTGGGAGGCCGGCCAGGTCGCGCGATGATGGTTCGAAATGGCAACGCGACATCTGGCAAGTGAGCGCGACACAGGCTAGTTTCCGGCCGATTTTTCAGGAGACTGCCGTGATCACCGTTGTCGGATCCATCAACCTCGACCTCATCGCCACCGTCGGCCGTTTGCCAGGACCCGGCGAAACCGTTCCGGGCAGCGACTTCAAGTCGGCGCCCGGTGGCAAGGGCGCCAACCAGGCGCTCGCGGCGGCGCGCGCCGGCGTTCCGGTCCGCATGGTGGGCGCTGTCGGCAAGGATGCCTTCGCCGGCGAAGCGACTGCCTTTCTTAGGGATGGCGGCGTCGACCTTTCCGGCGTCGCTGAAATCCAGGCGGCCACCGGCATCGCCCTGATCCTTGTCGGCGGCGACGGCGAAAACATGATCGCTGTGGTGCCCGGCGCCAATGGTTCGGTGGTACCGGGCGATCTCGCCAAGGCGCAGTTCAAAAAGGGCGACATCGTCCTGCTCCAGCACGAGATCCCGCTTGCCACCGTGGATGCGGCACTCGCGGCGGCACGCAAGGTAGGTGCGGTGACCATGCTCAACACCGCCCCCTTCCGCGCCGAAGCGGCGAGCTTCGTCGGCAAGGCCGACTATGTCGTTGCCAACGAAACCGAGTTCGACCTCTATGCCGAAGCCCTGAGCCTGCCGGCCGGCGAGCGGTCGGAGCGCATGAGCGAATTTGCCCGCCGCACCGGTGCCACCGTCATCGTCACGCTTGGTGGCGAAGGCGTTCTGGCGGCCAAGGGCGACGAACTCGTCCATGTCGACGCACTCAAGATCACGCCGGTCGATACTGTGGGTGCAGGCGACACTTTCTGCGGCTATCTCGCCGCGAGCCTGTCGACTGGGCTCGACCTCAAGGACGCGCTTCGGCGCGCGGCTGTGGCCGGGTCGCTTGCTTGCCTGAAGCCGGGTGCCCAGCCAGCCATCCCGCTCGCCGCCGAGGTGGAAGCAGCACACAAGGGTTGAGCGCAGCACCTTCTGGACACGCGTAAAATCTCAGTGCTTAGTGTCGAGCGACCGCCGGAGGAACGGAAATGTCGCTCGAACTCTACGCCGCCTATGTCGTTGCCTGTATCGTCATCGTGCTGATACCGGGGCCGACCGTCACTTTGATCATCGCCTCGAGCATAAGGCACGGCACGCGCGCCGGGCTGCTCAACGCCGCCGGCACGCAGATCGGCGTGGCCGCGATGATCGCCATTGTCGGCATCGGCCTCAACCAGATGATCGAGGCCATGGGCCACTGGTTCGAATGGGTCAGGCTCTTGGGTGCGGCCTATCTGATCTGGCTCGGCATCCAGATGTTCCGTTCGGGCGGCGAACTCGCCGCCGATGGCGCACCGAAGCGGCCGCGCGGCGGTTTCTTCCTGCAAGGCTTCCTGGTTGCCATCTCCAACCCCAAGACGCTGATCTTTTTTGGCGCCTTCATCCCGCAGTTCATCGACCCGACTGCCAATTACGCCCAGCAGATCGTCATCATGGGCATCACCGCGATGGTCTTCGCAGCACTCTCGGATTCCACCTATGCGGTGGCCGCCGGTCGTGCGGGCAAGTTCCTGTCGGCCAAGCGCCTGAAGCTGATGACCCGCATCAGCGGCACGTTCCTTGTCGGCGGTGGCGTGTGGCTGGCGTTTTCGCGGGCGAGATAGAGCATTCGCCTACCTGCGTTTCAGGGAGAATTGCCCCTCATCCCCTGCCGGACCTTCTCCCCGTAATGACGGGGAGAAGGAGGATGGCCGCAACGCCGGCGCCCCCTCGCCCCGTCCTTCACGGGGAGAGGTAAGGATGAAAATGCTCTAGTCTTACGGTCTCAGAGCCGGCCGAGGCGCTCGACGAGCAGCGCAAAGAAGCCGTCATGGTCGATGTCGCGCATGACGGTCGCGTTCTTCTCACGCTTGGTGACGCCCCACCAGTCGACCACGGTCATGCCCATGGTCAGCTCCGACGCCGTCTCGACGGTGACGTTGCAGAACCTGCCCTGGAACAGCTCGGGCTTGATAAGGTAGGCAATGACGCACGGATCGTGCAGCGGGCCGCCGTCGGTGCCATACTTGCCTTCGTCGTAGCGCTCGAAGAATTCCAGCATCTGGGCGGTGGCGATGCCAACCTTGGTGCCGAGCTTGCGGAAGGCGTCGATGCGCTTGGTCGTGGTCAGCGCCTTGTGGGTGACGTCGAGCGGCATCATGACGATCGGCACGCCCGAGCGGAACACCACGTCGGCCGCATGCGGGTCGACATAGATGTTGAACTCGGCCGACGGCGTGACATTGCCGCCTTCAAAGAAGCCGCCACCCATCAGGACGATCTCCTTGATGCGCGGTGCGATCCTGGGCTCGCGGATCATGGCGAGCGCAATGTTGGTGAGCGGGCCGAGCGGGCACAGCGTGACGGTACCGGCTTCCTCGCGCATCAGCGTCTCGACGAGGTAGTCGACGGCGTGCTGCTCCTCAAGCTTCATCGTGGGTTCGGGCAGTTCGGGGCCATTGAGGCCGGTCTTGCCGTGGACTTCCTCGGCGGTGACGAGGTCGCGGATCAGCGGACGGATGGCGCCTGAATAGACCTTGGTCTCGGGGCGGCCGGCCAGTTCGCAGATCTTGCGGGCATTCTTCTCGGTCAGTTTCAGCGGCACGTTGCCGGCGACGGCAGTGATTCCCAGGATATCGAGTTCAGGGCTTCCGAGCGCCAGCAATATGGCGACGGCATCGTCCTGACCGGGGTCGGTGTCGATGATAATCTTGCGCGGTATGGGCATTTTCTTTCCTTGTTGGGCAGTTTTTTTGCAGTCTTGAAGTTGCCGACGCGGCGGACCATATCAACAACAGTCGGGAAAATGCCATCTGGGTTTTTCCGCTTTATGTCGCTCTCGGAGGACAAGCTGTAACATGAGCCGTATGACGCCCTTTTCGAGCCCGCTTCTACTGGGCTTCGACACGATGGAAAAGACGCTGGAGCGCCTTGCCAAGTCGGGCGACAGCTATCCGCCCTACAATATCGAACGCATCAGGGATGCCGACGAACGGGGTGAAAGGCTGCGGATCACGCTTGCGGTGGCCGGTTTCGCCGAAAACGATCTCGAAGTCACCGTCGAGGAGAACCAACTCATCGTGCGTGGCCGACAGAGCGACGACAAGGAGCGCGAGTTCCTGCATCGCGGTATCGCATCACGACAGTTCCAACGCTGCTTCGTGCTGGCCGACGGGATGCGGGTGATCGCGGCCGATCTGAAGAACGGTCTGCTCTCGGTCGATCTCGACCGACCGGAAGCCGAACGGCTGGTACGGAAAATAAACATATCGGTAGCAGACTGAAAACTACCGATGGCTCTCATGCGGGATGGCCGAATCGGCATCCTGGCTAGAAGGAGGCTGTAATGCCCAGTACTGACCAGAGACACACCATGACCACGGGCGAATTGGCCCATCTCGGCGAAGGTTCCGTCGCCTATCTCAGGAAGGTATCCAGCGACGACCTGCGCGGCCGTTTCCCAGGCCTGACGCAGATTGATCCCGGCCTTGAGCTGTGGGCGCTGTTTGCCGCCAATGGCGAGCCGATCCTGTTGTCCGACGCTCGTGACCGCGCTCTTGCCGGTGCGATGGAAAACGATCTGACGACCGTCGCCATCCACTAACCCTTTGGGGTTATCGGCTCCAGTTCGAGCCGATGTGACAGATGGCGAAACGGAAAAGGGCCGCGAGACGCGGCCCTTCCCAAGCTTTTTCCAAAATCCAAACGTCCACCAAGACGTCAAGCGGCGTGCGAAGCCGGCGTTTCCGACAGAAGCGCGAGGATGGCGGACGCGTCGCGCGTGCCGCGAATCTTGGCCACGGTGTCGGCATCGCGCAGGACACGCGCGATACGCGACAACGCCTTGAGATGGTCGGCCCCGGCCCCTTCAGGGGCCAGAAGCAGGAAGACGAGATCGACCGGCTGGTCGTCCAGTGCCTCGAAGTCGACGGGCGTTTCCAAGCGCGCAAAGACGCCTGTGATGCGCTTAACGCCTGCGAGCTTTCCATGCGGGATGGCAATGCCATTGCCGACACCGGTCGAGCCGAGACGCTCGCGCTGGAGTATGGTGTCGAACACCTCCCGCTCGGGGATGCCGGAGATCGATGCGGCCCTTTCGGCGAGAAGTTGCAGAAGCTGCTTCTTCGAATTCGCCTTCAAGGCCGGCATGATCGCCGGTACCTCGATCAGATCACTCAGATCCATGCTGAAATTCCCTTGCTGTGCTCATCGCCGCATTGCCCCAAAACCCCACATGCGGTCGGCGGCGACTATCCCTGGGCGACCTTAGCGGTCGAGGGATCTATCCAGCCGATGTTCCCATCCGGCCGGCGGTAGACGATGTTGAGGTGCTCGTTGCCAGCATTGCGGAAGACCACAACAGGGCTGTCCTTGGTATCGAGCTCGATGACGGCGGAAGCCACCGACATGGTCTTCAGCACCATCGTCGATTCGGCGACGATGGCGGGTGCGAAATCCTCGGGCACATCTTCGTCGTCATCGACGAGTGCTGCGACCACCGAGTAGGCGACATCGGTCAGCTGACCGTTGCCCGCACCCAGATTGTGCGACTTGAGCCGGCGCTTGTAACGCCTCAAGCGGGTTTCAAGCTTGTCGGCCGCCGCTTCGAATGCGGCGGTCGGTTCCTGGGCCTCGCCGGTCGCTTGCAACGACATGCCCGAATCGAGCCGCACCACGCAATCGGCGGTGTAGCGCGAGCCGGCCTTTACGACGTTGACGTGTCCGGAGAAGCCGCGATCGAAGTATTTGCCGATCGCTTCGCCGATACGACCTTCGATGCGCGTACGAAACGCATCGCCGACGTCCATGTGTTTTCCAGAAATACGCAGGCTCATCTGAAAACTGACCTTTTCTGTTCAGACTTCAAACCAGTCCGAGTTTATACCCGTGGCCGATGCAAACAAGCGTTGGCTCGCCTGTCGCACCGAATTTAAGTCCGAACCTGTCGGCTGATCTTGGGCCACCCACCGGCAGCCTATGGCTCGTATCACAAGCCATCTCGTGCCGCATCTTTCTCTGGCGGGCTTAGCCCCTCTCATGCGGGCGGGCTTCTAGACACTTCATTAGGGATTGTCAATCAAGGCCCCGGATTGGCGCGAATGCGCGCCTTTCCGTCTAGCTGCTGCTACCGGCGATCGCGCGCTTTTCGCGCCGGCGCTGCACCGACGAGGCGATGTTCATGCCTTCGCGATATTTGGCGACTGTGCGCCGGGCGATATCGACGCCACTTTTCTTCAGGATATCCACAATGGCATCGTCGGACAGCACATCGGCCGCCTGCTCTTCCTCGATCATCTGGCGGATGCGGTCACGCACGGCTTCCGACGAATGCGCATCGCCACCTTCGGCAGAGGCGATCGAAGCGGTGAAGAAGTAGCGCAGTTCGAACACGCCACGCGTCGTCAGCATGTATTTGTTGGCGGTGACGCGGCTGACCGTCGATTCATGCATGCCGATGGCATCGGCCACGGTGCGCAGGTTGAGTGGCCTGAGATGGCGCACGCCGTGGACCAGGAAGGCATCCTGCTGGCGCACGATCTCCGAGGCGACCTTGAGGATGGTCTTGGCGCGCTGGTCGAGGCTGCGCGTCAGCCAGTTGGCGTTCTGCAGGCACTCGCTGAGGAAATTACGCTCCGAGGCATTCTTGGTTCGCCCGGTCACCTCGGCAAAATAGACCTGGTCGACCAGCACGCGCGGCAGGGTTTCGGGGTTGAGCTCAACCGCCCAACTGCCATCGGCGGCCTGGCGCACCTCGACATCGGGCACGATGGTATCGGTAGCGCCCCCCACAAAGGCTCCGCCGGGCCTGGGATCGAGCGCACGGATTTCTGCCAGCATCGCGAGCAGATCCTCCTCGTCGACGCCGCAGATGCGCTTGAGGGCCTGGAAATCGCGTTTGGCCAGAAGGTCGAGATTGTCGATGAGTGCCGCCATCGCCGGGTCGAGCCGGTCGCGGCGGGCAAGCTGGATACGCAGGCACTCGGCAAGATCTCGAGCGAAAAGCCCAGCCGGATCAAAGCCCTGGCAATCCGCAAGCACCCTGAGCACAAATGCCTCATCGACACCGAAGCGCGTGGCAATCTCGCTTGGATCGCCACGGAAATAGCCCGCTTCGTCGAGCCAGTCGGTCAATTCGGAGGCAACGAGTCGTTCAGCGGGATCGATGAAGGCGAAGGAAATCTGCTCGCCGACATGGTCGCGCAGCGTAATCGCCGCCGCTGCCATGTCCTCCATGTCGAAACCTTCGGAGGAACCGCCCGAGTTTGAGCCCGGAGATGACGACTTCCATTGCATGGCCAGGTCCGGCCCCACGCGCTCGACAGCGCCGGAATCGTCGGGAAACAGGTTTTCAAGCGAGGTGTCGAGCTTGTCGGAGATCGCCTCGGAACTCCAGCCGGCTTCGGCCTCGAACCAGTCCTCGCTGGCCGCAGCGTTTGCCTCGCTGGGCGTTTCGATCTTCGGAAACTGGTCCGGTGCGTCTTCCGGCGCGTCCACGCGCTCGAGCAGCGGGTTGCGCTCGATCTCGTCGTCGATGAAGCGTTCGAGCTCGGTGTGGGTGAACTGCAGCAGTCTTATCGACTGCATCAGTTGTGGCGTCATCACCAGAGACTGCGACTGCCGTAGCTGTAATTTCGCCGACAGCGCCATAAGCTGTTGTGACCCGATCCCGATCCGCGACGGCCGAAAACCGGCCCGCCTGCCAGCAGCGATAAAACTGGCCCGGCTTTTGCATGTCAAGCAGATTGGGGTTTTGGCAGTGTTATTGCCGATGCGCTACCCGGAGCGCGGAACGCCGGCTGCGCGTTCAGCGGTCAGAGCGTGAAGCCCTCGCCGAGATAGAGACGGCGGACATCCGGGTTGGCCACGACCTCGTCGGCACGGCCATGGGTCAGAACCTCGCCGGCATGGATGATGTAGGCGCGGTCGATCAGGCCCAGCGTCTCGCGGACGTTATGGTCGGTGATCAACACGCCAATGCCGCGCTTGGTCAAATGCCGGACAAGCTGCTGGATGTCGGCGACTGCGATCGGGTCGATACCGGCGAAGGGTTCGTCGAGCAGCATGTAGTTGGGCCGGCTGGCCAATGCGCGCGCGATTTCGAGACGCCGCCGCTCGCCGCCCGAGAGCGCGATGGCCGGTGCCTTGCGCAGATGGCTGATGTGGAATTCCTCGAGCAACGCGTCGAGCGATTTCTCGCGCTCCTTGCGGCTCGTTTCGACCACTTCGAGAATGGCGCGGATGTTGTTTTCGACCGACAGGCCGCGGAAGATCGAGGCTTCCTGCGGCAGATAGCCGATGCCGAGGCGGGCGCGGCGGTACATCGGCATCGCGGTCACGTCGAAGCCGTCGATCTCGATGGTGCCTTGGTCGACCGGCACCAGGCCTGTGACCATGTAGAAGCAGGTCGTCTTGCCAGCGCCGTTGGGGCCGAGCAGGCCTACGGCCTCGCCGGCGCGCACGCCAAGCGTCACGCCTGACACCACCTGCCTGCCCTTGTAGCTCTTGGTCAGGCCCTTGGCGATCAGCGTGCCCTTGAACTTACCGTTCTTGGCACCGCCAGTTATCGCGGGCGCGGCAAGCTTTTGCGCCGAGCCGGGCTTCAGACGCGACAACAACCGGGATACCTCAATCATTATTTCTTCTGCGAACTCGGCGTAATCGACATTATGACGCGACCATTGCTGTTGGTGCCCTTGGTGCAGCCATCAACCTGCGCGAGCCCGGTCTTCATCTGAACGGTAAGCTTGCAGCCAACCAGAACGTTGTCGCCTTCCGACAGAACGACTTCCTTGCCGGACATCACCAACACCTCGGTCTTCATGTCGAACGTGCCGCGGTCGCCAGTGGCAACCTGCTTGTCGGACTTCACATAGACCTTGTCGTCGACTTCAAGCCGATCGATCTTGGCGGAGCCGGTGGCCGCCGAACCGCCATCCTTGGCGTAATAGACAGTCATCTTGCCCGACTTCATCAGCGTCGGTCCCTGGGTGACGTTGACGTTGCCGGTAAAGATCGCGAGGTTTTCCGATTGGCGGACCTCAAGCTTGTCGCTTTCGATCTGGATCGGCTGATCGCCGGAGAGCTTGAGGCCCGAAAGCCTGCTCTGGCTGTCCTGCGCAAAAGCGCTGGCGGTGCAAAGCACAACGCCTGCGCATGTTAACGCGGCCAATGACCGCCAAGACCTAATTTGCCGCACTCCCGCCTCCGCTGTCATTCTGCGCCGCCTTCATCCGCGCCGGATCGATGTCCACGCGTACCCTCTTCTCAAAGACGACAACCTTGCCGTTTTCGAGCATCGACATCGAATCGGACGTGATCCTCGAACCGTCAAGGCTTATTTCAACCGGTTCGGTAGTCTTCATCTCGCCGCTGCCCATATCGAGATACGCCGATTTGAGCTTGGCGACCATACCATCACTGGTCTTTACTGTGACCTGATCCGTCAGATTGAGCGTATTTCCCGTGCGATCATAGACACCACGCGCCGCATTGACCTCGGCGACGTTCTCGGCAGCGATCGGCAGCTTCGCGTCGATGCCAAGCAATTCGACCACGCCCTGGTTGGCCGGATCCTGCACAGCGCGGTCAGCCGTCATCGAATAGGGCAGATTGGTCCGGGTGAAACCGCTGAGCTGAGGCTTGGCCATCACCAGCTTGCCTTCGGAGAAGGCAGCACCCTCCGCCTTGACCTGGAAGGAGGGCGGGGCGGCAAGATAAGAATAGCCGCCGAACAGCGCCGCAAGCGCCACAGCCGCCAACGGCAAAACGCGCTTGAGAAAGCGGACGCGGCGCGAATGGCGCGACGCGAGATTGAAGGCATCGCCGCGCGAAGTCGCGAGCGCAATTGCGGAATCCACCGCAACGCCGCCACCGCCGCCACTCGTATCGATCGGTCGCGCCAACGCAAATGTCCTTTTTCGAACTATCTAGGCCGTGTTCAGGCCGGCACGGTGAAGCGGATGAAAGCCACGAAAATATGACCGTAAGGTCAAAGAGTTGCGGCTGAACGTACACGCCCCGCGCGTCCAGCTGCCGAAAGTGCAAACCCCAATATGGCTATTTACATTACAAATCCAAGTTCCCGCAACGGTAGCTGCGTCAGGAAAGCGGTGGCTCTCGCCAAAGCGTTGCGATAAAAGCGCAAGCCTCACAGCATGCGAGGCACGCCATGTCCATGAAAGCCGACGACCTCATCGACCGACGCCGGTTGCGGCGCAAACTGACATTCTGGCGCGTCGCGGCCTTTGTCATTGCCGCATTGGCCATTGTCGGCCTGTCGACCTGGCTCGCCGGCGAGCGAATTCCTGGCGTCACCAGCGACCATATCGCCAAGATCAGGATCGACGGCACGATCACCGAGGACGAAGAACTGCTCAAGCGCATCGACGACGTCCGCAAGTCGGCCGCGGTCAAGGGCGTGATCCTGTCGATCGATTCGCCCGGCGGCACCACCGCCGGCGGCGAAGCGATCTTCGATGCCGTGCGCAAGCTTGCCGCCGAAAAGCCTGTCGTCACCCAGGTCGGCACGCTGGCTGCTTCGGCCGGCTACATGATCGCCACGGCCACCGACCATATCGTGGCGCGCAAGTCCTCCATCGTCGGCTCGATCGGCGTTCTGGTGCAATATCCTGACCTGACCGGCCTGATGGACAAGATCGGCGTCAAGCTCGAGGAGGTGAAGTCGTCGCCGCTGAAGGCCACTCCCTCGCCGTTCAAGCCGACGACTGAAGAAGAGCGCGCCATGGTGCGCAACATGATCATGGACAGCTACGACTGGTTCGTCGGCATCGTCGCCGATCGCCGCTCGATGTCCAAGGCCGAAGCCACCGCCCTTGCCGACGGCAGGGTCTTCACCGGGCGCCAGGCGCTCACCAACAAGCTGATCGACGAGGTCGGCGGTGAAGATCAAGCGATTGCCTGGCTCGGCACCAAGGGCGTCGATGCCAAGCTGTCGGTGGTCGAGTGGAAGCCGGCACGCAGCAGCAGCTTCTTCTTGCCGACAGCGCTTGCCCAGGCGCTGGGCCGGGCGTTCGGTGCCGGCGATCTTTCGTCGGAACTGATCAGGGAGATGGGCGCCGACCGCTTGTTCCTTGACGGTATGCTGTCGCTCTGGCAGGCTGAAAAAGCCGTGTCTGGCGGCTGAAAAACAAATAAAATCATCACCATCTCGACGGGGACCGCGCATATGATCAAGTCTGAACTGGTGCAAATTATTGCCACACGCAATCCGCATCTTTTCCTACGGGATGTCGAGAACATCGTCAGCGCCATTTTCGACGAGATCACTGATGCGCTTGCCGACGGCAATCGCGTCGAGCTGCGCGGCTTTGGGGCGTTTTCGGTCAAGAACCGCCCGGCCCGCACCGGCCGCAACCCGCGCACCGGCGAATCCGTCGAGGTCGAGGAAAAGTGGGTGCCGTTCTTCAAGACCGGCAAGGAGCTGCGCGAGCGGCTGAACTCCGCGAAATAGGTCGCGAAGCGACCAAAACGGCGGGGCTTAAACGGGAATATCCATGTTCAATCGCTTCATGCTCATCGTCGTCTTCGTGCCGGTGGCAATCGTGCTCATCGCACTTGCCGTCGCCAACCGCGCCGCCACCGCATTCACGCTCGACCCGTTCAATCCGGGCAATCCCGCGCTGACCATCCAGGCGCCGCTGTTTGTGCTGCTGTTTGCGGCACTGGCGCTCGGCGTGATCTTGGGCGGCGCCGTGACATGGCTCAAGCAGGGCCGCTACCGCAAGGTGGCGCGCCAGCGCGGGCTCGAAGCCGAGAGCCTGCGTCAGGCGGCGGCCCAGCGGCCGCCCGTCGCGCAAGGCCCGGCCTTGCCGCGCCCCAACTAGATAAGCCTTCAGGGAGAAACCGATGCTGCAATTTTCGGCCGATGACATCGACCGGGCGCTTACCTTTCCCGGATTGGTCGAGACATTGCGCACCGCCTTTCGCGAAGGCGCGGTGCAGCCAGTGCGCCACCACCACACCGTCGAACGCGCCGAAGGCACGGATTCGACCCTGCTCCTGATGCCGGCCTGGACCGACTTCAAGGCAGCGGGTGCTGGAACCGACGGGCATATCGGCGTCAAGATCGTCACCGTGTCGCCCGACAACAACGACATCGCCAAACCGGCGGTCGTTGGCGTCTATCTGCTGCTCGACGGCATCACCGGCGAGCCGCAGGCGCTTATGGACGGCCCGCGCCTGACGCAATGGCGCACGGCTTGCGCTTCGGCGCTCGCCGCCTCCTATCTGGCGCGCGAGGATGCCTCGAAGCTTCTGGTGATCGGTGCCGGCGCGCAGTGCAAGTTCCTGGCACGCGCCCACGCTGCCGTGCGGCCGATCAAGCAGATCCGCATCTGGAACCGCACAATCGCCAATGCCGAGACGCTGGCCGCTTCGCTGCGCGGCGAAGGCTTTGAAGCGACCGCCGTCTCCGACCTCGATGCCGAACTTGGCTGGGCTGACATCGTCACCGCCGGCACGATCTCGACGACACCGCTGGTCAAGGGCGCAATGCTCAAGCCAGGTTGCCATGTCGATCTCGTCGGCGGCTTCACGCCCGGCATGCGCGAGGCCGATGATGCAGCGATCAGCAAGTCGCGCGTCTATGTCGACACCCGCGCAGGCGCCACCAAGGAAGCCGGCGACATCGTCCAGCCGATTGCATCGGGCGTGCTCAAGGCAGAAGACATCGTCGCCGACCTGCATGAACTGGCCCGTGGCCAGAAACCAGCCCGCCAGTCGGCGGACGAAATCACCTTGTTCAAGTCGGTGGGCGCGGCGCTCGAAGACCTCGCCGCCGGCATCGCCGTCTACAAGGCGCTCAAGCGTTAACGCTGGAATCGGCGCCCATAGCTTCCGCGATCAGGCGGAAGTCGTGTTCGCTGAGCAGGCAAAGCCCGAGGCGTAGCTGATAACCCCAATTGCGGAGTTCTGGGCCGTATGCCAAAAGCGGCCAACAGCCCGGAGATACAATTTCTTGAAGCACCCGCGTGACAAGCGCCGCGACAGCCGGCCTCAGCCGCCCCGCCAGGGTGCGACGGCACCTGCGCCAACGCGCGCCCGTGAAGAGCATCGCCCTGCTCCCAGGCAAGAGGCGACCCCAGAGCCCAAGGCCGAGCCGCGCAAGCTTGTCCGTCGCGAAGGCGCCCTGCCCGCAGAACGCCTGCCGCTGATCCTCGAAGTCTTGCCCAATGACGATTACGCGTTGCTCGACAGCGGCGCGGGCCTCAAGCTCGAGCAATATGGCCCCTACCGGATCGTGCGGCCCGAAGGCCAGGCGATCTGGCAGCCGGCCCTGCCGGCCAGGCAGTGGGAAAACGCCGACGCCGTCTTCACCGGCGACACCGACGAGGAAGGCCTTGGCCGCTGGCGTTTCCCCAAGATGCCGCTCGGCGAAACCTGGCCGATGCGCCATGACGGGCTGCACTATCAGGGCCGCTTCACCTCGTTCCGCCATGTCGGGGTGTTTCCCGAGCAGGCGACGCACTGGGACCACATGGCCCGGCTGATCGAGGACGCCAAGCGCCCGGTCAAGGTGCTCAACCTGTTTGGCTATACCGGGCTTGCCTCGCTGGTCGCCGCACGCGCCGGTGCCGAGGTCACCCATGTCGACGCTTCCAAGAAAGCCATCGGCTGGGCGCGTGAAAACCAGGAAATGGCCGGCCTCGCCAACAAGCCGATCCGCTGGATCTGCGACGACGCAATGAAATTCGCCGAGCGCGAGGAACGCCGCGGCAGCCGCTACGACATCATCCTGTTCGATCCGCCGGCCTATGGCCGTGGCCCCAAGGGTGAGGTCTGGCAACTGTTCGAACACCTGCCTGTTCTGACCGACATCTGTCGCTCGATCCTGACGCCCAAGCCGCTGGCCATGGTGCTGACCGCCTATTCGATCCGCGCCTCATTCTTCGCCATCCACGCCTTGATGCGCGACACCTTCGCCGGCATGGGCGGCACCATCGAATCGGGCGAGCTGGTCATCCGCGAGAAATCGGCGGGACGCGCGCTTTCGACTTCCCTCTTTTCGCGCTGGGTGGCCAAATGAGCGAACACCGCACCGGAGCGCCGGGCCGCGTCAAGGAGGTGACCAGCCTCGCCAACCCGCTGGTCAAGGACATCAAGGCGCTGGCGCAGAAGAAATTCCGCGACCAGCAGAATGCCTTCATGGCCGAAGGGCTGAAGCTCGTCATCGACGCGCTCGATCTCGGCTGGACCATCAAGACGCTGATCTTCGCCAAGTCCGCGCTAGGCAACGCCGCCGTGGAAAAGGTCGCGGCGCGCACCGTCGCCTTGGGTGGCGACGTGCTCGAAGTCTCCGAAAAAGTGCTGACGGCGATCACCCGCCGCGACAACCCGCAGGCGGTCGTCGGTGTGTTCAGCCAGCGTTTCGTGCCGCTCAAGGAT
Source organism: Aminobacter sp. GW821-FHT11F06 (assembly GCF_058808215.1). NCBI lineage: Bacteria > Pseudomonadati > Pseudomonadota > Alphaproteobacteria > Hyphomicrobiales > Phyllobacteriaceae > Aminobacter > Aminobacter sp. GW821-FHT11F06. The sequence continues at coordinate 452,875 of NZ_JBXARL010000002.1, forward strand.
GTTCGCCCTAGAGGTAACGATGTCTGGGTGGCGCTCGACCGGGTGCGCGATCCCGGCAATCTCGGCACCGTCATCCGCACTGTCGATGCTGTCGGGGCCAAGGGCATCATCCTCGTTGGCGAGACAACCGATCCGTTTTCGCTCGAAACCGTGCGCGCCACCATGGGCTCGATCTTCGCGGTTCCGGTCGCCAAGACCAATCCGGAGGCGTTTCTTGCCTGGCGCAAGGATTTTGCCGGCACTGTCGCCGGTACCCATCTCAAGGGCGCTGTCGACTACCGCTCGGTCGATTTCGGCAACCGCCCGGTTCTGCTGATGATGGGCAACGAGCAGCAAGGCCTGCCCGACAATCTGGCCGAGGCCTGCGACAAGCTTTTGCGCATCCCGCAGGCGGGCCGCGCCGATTCGCTCAATCTGGCGGTCGCCACCGGCGTCATGCTGTTTGAGATCCGGCGCAACGCGCTCACACTTTAGGAGACGGCGCCCAGTGAAATCCGCAGCATTCTATGGCGTTGTGACGGCCTTGGCCGTAGCCCTCGACCAGTGGATCAAGGTCCTTGTCGAAGCCAACCTCGTGATGCACGAGAAGGTCGACGTGCTGCCCTTCCTGGCGCTGTACCGCACCTACAACACCGGAATCGCCTTTTCGATGTTCTCCAGCGTCGGCGACACCGGCCTGATCGCGCTGACCGCGATCGTCGTCGCGCTCGTCACCTACCTGGCCATCCGCACGACGCCGGCGCAGATCATCTCGCGCTTCGGCTTCGCGCTGATCGTCGGCGGCGCGCTCGGCAATCTCATCGACCGCACTGTCTACGGCCATGTCATCGACTACATCTTGTTCCACACGCCGGTGTGGTCGTTTGCCATCTTCAACCTCGCCGACGCCTTCATCTCGGTCGGTGCGGCACTGGTGGTGCTCGACGAGTTCCTGAGCTGGCGTCGCGGGCGCGGCGAAACCGCAGCCTCCGACAAGTAGCGGGCGGCGGCATAGATCAAGTTACAATACGCATTGTGACAGTGCCGTGAAGTCAGTCGCAGCTTACGCACAGACTTCACTTTGCGGTTAAGAATTTTTTCATGAAGGTCGCAATCGGGTCCAAGGTCTGCCACAATCGGTCATCATGGTGCGTTCGGTGGACGGGCCGTTAGGTACCGACTGAAACTATCTTGCGGCTACGCGGCGTAGATTTGCGGGTCGAAACGACGGGTGGGGACGCTCAATATTCCGAGCGCTTGGGGCCTGTTTGGAGAGTTGCTAGTGAAAATGCCCTTCGGGTTGGGCGCAGCCAATCAGCCGCGCTCCGCTATGATGTTCACGAAAGCCGAGCCCGCCTCCTGGCGTGAGAACGCGCCCAATCGCGGCCTGGTCTGCGGCGTGCTGGCGATGACCGCGCTGATGAGCGTGACCGCCGTTTCGGCACTGTTCATCGTGCCGCATATGGGCCAGCACTCGGCCAATACGGCGCAAGAGGCCCAGCAGGCTACAGCCCAGCCGGCAAAAGAAAAGATCACCACCATCGCCGCCGAACCGACCGGCCGCAAGGAACGGGTCGCCACGACCCGCACTTCGATCCTGGTTTCCGAGGCGTCGGCATCTGAAGCGGCGACCGACATGCCGCTCGCCGCCGATCCGCGCTGGGCGCAGGTGGTGGCTGCGGCAGCGAACCGGCCGCTCGAAGCGATGCCCGCCATTCCAGGCGCCGAAAACATCATCGCCAAAGACCCTGACGAGACAGCCCCACTCGCGCTCGCAGAGACCACCAAGCCCGACCCTGCTGAAACCGCTGCCGTCGACGCGATGGAAGCCGAGGTCAAGACCGCCGACGAACCAAGCCAAGGTGGCCGCGAGGTCAAGATCAAGCGTTCGGTGAACATGCGCGCCACCCCGCAAAAAGGTGGTCAGGTTTTGGGCGTCATCCCGGCCAAAACCGCCGTCGAACTGGTCTCGTGCACACAGTGGTGCGAGATCGTCTTCAACGGCAAGCGCGGCTACGTCTTCAAAACCTACATCCAATAGCGTCCGGCGCCGGAAATCGGCGCGACCGCTAAAATTCGAACGATCCGTCCAAATCTTCCCTAAGCACTCGGTGCTAGGCTTCCGCCATGATGACGGAGCCTGGCATAGCGAAGGACAAAACGACGCAAGGCGCGGCCGGCAGCGAAGCCGAGACGCTGGCGCATCGCCTCACCATCACCCCGCCACCGCTTGAGCCGCAATTGCCGAAGGAGCCGCCGCGCGGGCTCTATTTCATCACGATCGTCGCCGTGTTTGTGCTCGCGGGCATGGCCCACCTGACCGGCGCACCAGCCTTCATCAGCATCGGCCTGCTGATCGCCGCCCTCACCGGCCTGGCGCTGCTGTCGCGCAGCCTTGGCGAGCGCGAACGCGCAGCCGAAGCGATCACCGAAAGCGCTTCGCGCAGCCGCGCCGAAATCGAGACGCTGGCCGACCGGATGTGGGAGTTGCAGGAAAGCGAAGAGCGCTTTCGCGGCCTCATCGACGCGCTCGGCGACCTGGTCGTGCACCGCGATCGCGACGGCCGCATCGTCTATGCCAACAAGGTGTTCGCCGGCCTCATCGGCCAGGACCAGCGTGATCTCGCCGGCCGCACCTTGTCGGAACTCGGCGTCGATGTCGGCATCGTGCCGGACGCCGCCTTCGCCGATGGCGAATGCCTGAGCTCCACCGATGTCGGCATCCGTTCGAACGGCGTGGTGCGCTGGTTTTCCTGGACCGAGCTTTCGGTCCGCGACAAGACCAGCAACGCCGTGTCGCACCGGGCGATCGCCCGCGACATCACAGCCCGCAAGCGCGCCGAAACCGCGCTCATCGGCGCACGCGAGCGCGCTGAATATGCGAGCCAGGCAAAATCACGCTTCCTGGCCACCGTAAGCCACGAAATCCGCACGCCGATGAACGGCATCATGGGCATGGCAAAGCTTTTGCACGACACCGAGCTGTCGCCCGAGCAGCGCACCTATGTCGGCGCGATCTCGACGTCGGCGAGCGCGCTTCTGGCGCTGATCGAGGACCTGCTCGACTATTCGAAAATCGAGGCAGGACGCTTCGATCCCGAACCGCAGCCGATGTCGCCGCGCGAGATCGCCGACAATGTGGTCGAGCTTTTGGCCTCGCGCGCGTTCGGCAAGGGCATCGGCCTTGGCTGCCATGTTGCGCTCAACGTGCCGCAAATGATCACCGCAGATCCGGGCCGCGTGCGCCAGGTGCTGCTCAACCTGATCGGCAACGCCATAAAATTCACCGATACCGGTGGCGTCTGGCTTGGCGTCGAGCGTATCCGCGACACGCACCCAAACAAGATCCGCTTCACAGTGACCGATACGGGATCGGGCCTGCGCGCCGAGGACATGGAGCGCATCTTCGAAGAATTCGAGCAAGCCGACGGCACCTCGACCCGCTCACATGGCGGTGCTGGCCTCGGGCTTGCCATCTCCAAGCGCCTGGTGACCTCGATGGGCGGCACGATATCGGCCAACAGCATTTCGGGCGAAGGTTCGGAGTTCTCCTTCGATCTGCCCGCCTTCGGCGCCACTGACGACGCACAAGCCAGCGCCGACGTGCTTGCCGGCCGCCGTGTGGTGATCCTGTCCAGGAACACCACAGAGGCCGAGGTAATCGCCGAGGCCATCCGCGCCCATGGCGGCAGCGCCGACATCGCCGTCACGCCCGAACAGGCACAGGGTTTTGCCGATGGCTGCAACGCGGTCCTGATCGATGCGGCAATGGAAGAAAATGACGGCCGCATGCTGAGGCAGCTGCGCGAGAACGGCTTTGCCGCAAGCGAAGCGGTGACACTGATCGCCCCGAACGACCGCGGCCTTTTGGGCGAATTGCGTGCCAGCGGCTACGCCACCTTCCTCGCGCGGCCGGTGCGCGGCGACACCTTGCTGCGGGTGTTGCTGGCGAATCAGGGCGTCGTTCAAGGGCAAGCGCAGCCCGCAAACCGCCGCACCGTCGCCAAGCCTGCGGCTAATTCACATCTTCGTGGCCTGTCGGTGCTCATCGCCGAGGACAACGACATCAACGCCATGCTGGCACGCGCAGTGCTGCTGAAGGCAGGACACCGGGTCGATGTCGTCAACAACGGCAAGGCTGCCGTCGAGGCGGTGACGGGTGCCGCGCGCAAACGCCGCTACGACGTCGTGCTGATGGACCTGCATATGCCCGTAATGGACGGATTGGACGCGATTTCGGCCATCCGGAGGCATGAAGAGCAACATGGGCTTTCCGCCGTGCCGATCATGGTCTTGTCGGCCGACAGCCAGGAAAAGACCCGCCATGCCGTGCTCGCCCATGGTGCGAACGGCTTCGTCACCAAGCCGCTGGACCCGGACGTCCTGATAAATCTTGTCGAACAGCGCGCCGCCGCCTGACTACTTCTGTCGATTTCCCTAGCCGGCTAGGCGCTGTTGCTTGCCCGCGCAGTCTTGCCCGCGCGGGTCGATCACGATACTGTCACAATCCTGTAGCACCGACACCGTATCCCCGCGCCAGGAGGGATGGCTCGAAGGAGAATCACCCGTGCATACAGCCTTGCCGGACAGTGACACTCAGAAAGCCAACGGCGCCAAGTTGACAGTGCCTTCCAAACCTTTGCTGCCAGGTACACCGCTCGGACGGATCGGTACGCTGGAAGTTCGCCTCGCCCGGGACGAATCAGAGATCGCTGCCGCGCAGGAAGTCCGCTACCGCGTGTTCTTTGACGAACTCGGTGCCCGGAAGCAGACGTTTCACTCGGTCGAACGCCGCGACGCTGACCGCTTCGACGAAGTCTGCGACCACCTGCTGGTCTTCGACACCTCGATCAACGGTCCGGAGCATCGCCGCATCGTCGGCACCTACCGGCTGCTGCGCCAGGAGCGCGCGACCGAGGCGGGCGGGTTTTATTCCGATGACGAATTCGAGCTGAACAAGCTCATCGCGCGCCATCCCGGCCAGCGCTTCCTTGAGCTCGGCCGCTCCTGCGTGCTGCCCGAGTACCGCTCCAAGCGGACCATCGAGGCGCTGTGGCAAGGCATCTGGGCCTATCTCAACCGCTACGACATCGACGTCATGACTGGTTGCGCCTCCTTCCACGGCACGGTGCCCGCGGCACATGCCGAGGCGCTGACCTATCTTGCCCATCATTGCCGCACGAGCGCTGACTGGGACGTGCGCGCGGTCGCGTCGCGCTATTGCGCCATGGATTTGATGCCGATCGAGGCGGTCAATGCCAAGGCGGCGATCACGGCGATGCCGCCGCTGGTCAAGGGCTATCTGCGCGTCGGCGCCAAGATCGGCGACGGCTGCGTCATCGACCACGATTTTGGCACGACCGACGTCTTCATCGTCATGCCGGTCAAGGAAATCGGCGCCCGCTACATCAATTATTACGGCGGGGAAGCGCAGCGCTTCGCCGCCTAGATCAGTGACAGGCGATCTCTCCAGCGCCTTCGACAAGCTGCGCGCAGCAGCGCAAGGCCTGCCGGAGGTTGTCGAAGGCATCTCCTACGGCACGCCGTCTCTCCACGTCCGCAAGAAACTCCTCTGCCGCGTCAAGGATGCCGACACTGTCGTCGTGATGTGCGCGCTTGAGGAAAAAGAGATGCTGATGGAGGCTGATCCGCAGCTCTATTTCGAAACCGCGCATTACAAGGGCTGGCCGGCGATGCTGGTGCGCATCCACGAGATTCCGATCGACCAGCTCAGAGCCCGGCTCGAACGTGCCTGGCTGATGCGGGCACCGAAAAGCCTGGTCAAGGCTCGGCAGGACAGAGGCTAAACGTCGCTGGCACGCGGCCATTCTCAGCCGACTCAGGCATAGTCATGCTGTGAAATCTTGCGACGATGCTGTGCAGAAGGAGGCCGATGTGGTGGTGAAAGACGAGCTGTTCGAACGCCTCTGGAATGGCGAAGCGGCGATGGAGGAATGGAGTGATGCTGTCTCAGGCGGCTTTGCGCGGCAGATCGCGGATGATGCGATCGCCATCCACACCGGCTATCTCTTTGGAAATGCGACGGCCTTTCGCACCGCCGAAGGCTTGGTGCTTGTCGATACGGGCAGCCGCGAAACCGCCAGCCAGACGCTTGCCATATTGCGCGAATGGGACGATGCGCCGGTTCATACCGTCATCTATACGCACGGGCATATCGATCATACCTGGGGGGCACGGCTGCTTGACCAGGAGGCGGATGCGAGAGGGGTGTCGCGTCCGCGCATCATCGCGCATCGCAATGTTCTGGAGCGCTTCAGGCGATATGACACAACCCATGACCTCAACAGCATTGTGATGGGCCGCCAGTTCAACCAGCCGGGCTATACGTTCCCCAGCGACCACCGCCGTCCCGACGAGGTTTATGACGACAATCTCGCACTGACGATTGGCGGGCTGCAGCTTGAACTCTTCCACGGTCGCGGCGAGACCGACGACGCGACCTTCGTCTGGGCGCCGCAAAAGCGCATCCTGGTGAGCGGCGATTTCGTCATCTGGGTGTTTCCCAATGCCGGCAATCCACGCAAGGTTCAGCGCTTTGCGCTGGATTGGGCGTCGGCCCTGCGGCGCATGCAGGCCCTGAAACCGGACGTGCTTGTTCCCGGCCACGGCCCTGTGATCGCGGGCTCGACCCGGGCAGATCAGATTCTGAACGACGGCGCCGAAGTGCTGGAAAGCCTGACGTCGCAGACACTCGAACTCATGAACAACGGACGCTCGCTGGACGAGATTCTCCACTCGGTTTCAGCCCCACCGGGCCTGCTTGCCAAACCTTATCTGCTGCCAAAATACGATGACCCGGAGTTTGTCGTCCGCAACATCTGGCACCTTTATGCGGGCTGGTTTGACGGCAACCCCGCCCACCTCAAGCCGGCCCCGGCAGTCGAATTGGGGAGCGAGATTGCTTCACTTGCCGGCGGAGCGCAGAAGCTCGCAGAAGCTCGCGGAACGCGCGGCGTTGCTCGCCGAAGGCGGTGAGACACGGCTTGCGGCGCATTTGATCGAATTCGCCGCCACGGCGCTACCCGAGGATCAGGAGATCCAGCAAATCCGCGCGAACGTCTACGCACGATGCGTCGAGGCGGAAACGTCGCTCATCGGCAAGGCGATCTTTGCCGTCTACCAGCGCGATGCCAAGGCGCGGGCAACGAACGCATCCAGCTGACGGCGATCAACGCGCGCCAGAGTCGACGTCTCAGGCAAACGCCGTCCTCAGCGCGGACCAGGCCACCTTCGGATCGCTGAGCCCGTGATAAAGCGGCGGGATCGGCTTATCGATATCGAAGTGGTGATAGACCGCCATCATCGCTGCGCGCACCGAATAGTCGACAGTGAACACGACGGCTTCGGGGATTTCGACGAACTGCCCGAGGAAAGCGTAATTCTGGGCACCCTTGGGGACCACCAGCGGCCGGTCCGCCACCACGCGGCGCTGGAACTGTGCGTCGATGTAGGGCATCTGCACCGTCGTCACCTTGGTTGTGCGATGGACCTCCTCGGCGATGTCGTCGAAGCCGAGATGGCCAAGCAGTTCCGTCAGGATTTCCGTGCCGGTGCAGTCATCCATCTTCTTTTCGACGAAGTCGCCTTCAACGTCGCCAAACAGTGAATAGCCCCAAAGCGTGTAGGTGTCGGGTTCCTGGTTCATGAAATGAGGCTGGGCCGGCACAACGATCGACAAAAGCCAGCGCGAGTCCTTCCAGGTCATCAACGCGCCTTCTCCGGGCACGTTGCCGGTATATTGCTGAATGCGGTCGAGCAGCTTCGAGCCCTTCATCGTCAGCGTGAAGGATTCCCATTTCGTCTCGTCGATGTTGCCGCAGAAGGCATTGGGGCGGCCGAAGTCACGGGCTTTCTTGGCGATGGTCTCCCACAGCCGCCATGACCCGTCGCGCTTGTCGCGGATGATCTCGGGCACCGTCGAGCTGTCGCCATAGGTCGTATCGGAGGTCATCGAACCATTGGTGACAAAGACAAAATCATCGGGACCCAGCTCGATCGTTTCCGGCCTGCCTGCGCGAAGCACCGTCAACTGTGAGGCGCGCCTGGCCTCAGCGTCGGCAAACTCGATGTCTTCGACGGTGACGCCGAATTCGATCCGGACGCCACGGTCCTCGATCCATTTCTGGATCGGGCGAATAACGGAATCGTACTGGTTGTATTTGCTGCGCCGAACGCCGCCGAGCGTGTGGATACGGTCGAATTCCTGCACGAAGCACAGGAAATAGCGCTTCAATTCGATCGCCGAATGCCAATTCTGGAACGCGAAGGTGGTGCGCCACATGCACCAGAAATTGGACTCGAAGAATTCGGGCTGGAAGAAATCCTCGATGCGCTGCGCGCCGATGCGGTGTTCCGGCAAAGCGAGCAAACGGACGAGATCGGCGCGGTCGCGGGTGCCAAGGCCTAACCTGGAGCATCGGGAATGGAACGATCGCACAGGATGATGCGGGCCTTCGCATGCGTGGGATGATCTTTGTTGAAGGCGAGAAATTCCTGGCGCGCGCTGATTGCCGGATTCTCGAGTGTCGGGATCGTTTCCAGCAGGTTCCACAGGCAGACGTAATACTCCTCCTCGAACATCCGCCCGCCGCGCGTGACATAGCCACCCTCGGGCGTCGGTGCCGGTGCGCCATCCATCGATCCTCCGGTGATATTCAATTGTTCGAGGATGTGGATGTTTTCACCCGGCAAGCCGGCGTCGCGGATCAGAAAAGCCGCGGCCGCAAGCGACGCGATGCCGCCGCCGACAAGATAGACCTTGGAGTTCGACGAGGCCGGCATACGAAATCTCCTTTGATATTCAGTCGAAATCTTCTGCGAAGCTTACCTTGTCACAGGTTCGATGAAAGCGAAATGACACGGCCATCAAGAGCCATTTGGCCTCATAGTTACTTCCGCGGCGACCTGGCCTTGGCGGCGTCCTGACTGGCCGAAATGCCGGGCGATTCGATCTGCGCCTCGCCTTGTGTGATCAGCCGGGCGCTGCGCTGGTTGCGGGCGTGAATCCAAAGCCAGTTGATGGCGACACTGAGCCGGGCCCGCGAGCCGATGAGGAAGTAGATGTGGGCGATGCCCCACAGCCACCACGCCAAGGCACCGCGCAGTTTGATCCGCCCGAAATCGATGACCGCGCGGCGCTTGCCGATTTGGGCGAGGCTGCCCTGGTGGCGGTAGTGGAACGGCTTGGGCTTGGTATCGCCGCGTAGCCGTGCCTTGATGATGGCGGCGACGTGTCGGCCTTCCTGCTTGGCAGCGGGTGCGATCCCTGGCGCTGGCTTTCCGTCCGGCCCGCTCACTGTCACGGTATCGCCGATGGCGAATATCTCGGGGCGGCCGGGCACCGTAAGGTCAGGCATCACCTGGATGCGTCCCGCCCTGTCTGCAGGTGCCCCCAGCCACTCGGCAGCGGGTGATGCACGCACGCCTGCAGCCCAGATGATCGTCCTGGTCGCCAGCCTGATATCGCCAAAGGTGACGCTGTCGGCGGCGCAGTCGGAGACCGCTCGCCCGAGCTCGACCTCGACGCCAAGCTTGCGAAGCGAACTTAGCGCATAGTCCGACAGGTCTTCGGGAAACCCTGCCAGAACGCGCTGGCCAGCTTCGATCAGCACGACCCGCGCCTTGCCCGTGTCGATGTTGCGGAATTCGCGCCGCAGTGTGTCCTGCGCCAGTTCGGCAATCGTTCCGGCCAGTTCCACCCCGGTCGGGCCGGCACCAACGATGACGAAGGTCAACAGGGCAGCCTGCTTTTCAGGATCGGTCTCCTGCTCGGCTCGTTCGAATGCCACCAGGATGCGCCGTCGGATCGTCGTTGCATCCTCCAGCGTCTTCAAGCCAAGGGCATAAGGCTCCCACTCGTCGTGACCGAAATAGGCATGCCGGGCGCCGGTTGCCAGAACGAGGCTGTCGTAAGGCACAGTCGAGCCATCTTCGAGCAGCACGTGGCGGCGTTCCGCGTCGACACCCGTCACGTTAGCCAGAACGGTCGTCACCTCCGGCCTGTCCCATACAAGCGAACGGATCGGCCAGGCGATCTCGGATGTCGCCAGCGAGGCGGTGGCGACCTGGTAAAGCAATGGCTGAAAGAGGTGATGATTGCGCCGGTCGATCAAGGTGATGCTGACCGGTGCGCCGGCAAGGCCCTTCACGACCTCCAGGCCACCGAAGCCGGCACCGACGACCACTATTCGCTGTTGCATGGAGGTTGTCCTCTGCTGGTTAGGCCTATGCAAAAGCCTAGCTTCAGAAGCGAGGCGCGGCTTTGATCCTCACGGAATATCCTCCGGATTTCGGCCGGGACGGCTGCGGTAAGCGGGGAAGGTCCAGCCGAACTTCAGCGCCCCGCCACGGACCATGAAGGCAGCGACAAAGGCGACGACCGCCGACACCTGCGGCGGCAATTCGGCAATCTCGGCGAGCGTGTAGATGCCGGCCCCCACCATCGCCGCCGAGACATAGATTTCAGGCTTGAGCAGCACCGAAGGTTCGCCGGCGAGCAGGTCGCGCAGGATACCGCCGAAAGTGGCGGTCAAAAGGCCCATGACGATGGCGACCGTCGGCGAACCGGTCGCGGCCAAGCCCTTGGCGGCACCGATGGCGGCATAGGCCGACATGCCAAGCGCATCGAGCCAGAGCAGAAGCTTGTAACGGGATTCAACGAGGTGGGCGGTGAAGAAGACAAGCACCGCGACCGCGGCGCAGACCAGCACATAGGCCGGGTTGACCACCCAGAACACCGGCAGGCCAAGGATGACGTCGCGCACTGTGCCGCCGCCGATGCCGGTAAAACTTGCCAGGAACAAGAACCCGATGACGTCGAGTTCCTTGCGCGAGGCAGCAAGCGCGCCGGTGGCGGCAAACACCGCCACGCCGGCATAGTCGAGATAGAGCAGTGGATTCATGAGAGGAGCGAATAGGGAGTAGGAAATAGCGAATAGGGAAAAAACATAGCGGGCCCCAGCTTTGCAGCTACATTATCCGCCAATTCCCTATTCGCTACTCCCTATTCGCTCATTCCTCACGCGTCTTTTTCGGCCTGTTCGTTGACCGGGCCGGGCTCGGCCGGGGCCTCGGAGACATGCTTGGGGCCGCCCTTGGCGACGCCGACCATGGCCGGACGCAGGACGCGGTCACCGATGGTGTAGCCGGATTGCATGACCTGCACGACGGTGTTGGCCGGCACATCGGGGTTCGGCACCTCGAACATCGCCTGATGGAAATTGGGGTCGAACTTCTCACCCTGAGGGTCGAGCTTGCGCACGCCATGGCGTTCCAGAGCCGTGAGCATCGCACGCTCGGTCACCTCGACGCCTTCGATGAGGCTTGCCAAGCCGTCACCGCCAGCAGCCTTGGCCTCGTCGGAAACCACTTCGATGGCGCGGCGCAGATTGTCCGACACCGAAAGCATGTCGCGGGCGAAATTGGCCACCGAATAGGCACGCGCATCCTGCACGTCACGCGCGGTGCGGCGGCGCAGGTTCTCCATCTCGGCAACCGTGCGCAGCGCGCGGTCCTTGAGTTCTTCGTTTTCTTTCAGCAGTCGCACGACCGCTTCATAATCGCCATCGACAGCGCCCTCGATCTTTTCGGCCTGGGCCTCGGCAGCCGCCGTCTCGTCGGGCGCGCGTTCGTCTTTTGCCTGGTCGCTCATCGCCATTTCCCGTTGTTCGGATACGTTGGAAGTTGCGCCCGATATCGAGGTTTGGGTGCCAAAAATCAAGGGGCAACGGCCACATGGGGACCGGATGCCGCGCCTCGCGGCCCTTTTGGCCCGGGGCCGGCAAGCCTCGAAAATTCAATGTTAATTCAAATTTTACCACACAAGCCGACCATTGCCATGGCGGGGCCATCAGTATGGGAACCATTTGCATCTGGCAGGAGTTCTCCCGATGAAGAACAGGCCTTTTGTCATGCCAAGCATACGCACCAACAAGACCGCAGCCAAGCTGGCGACCAATATCAGGCGCCAGCTCACCTCGGACAGCAATGTGCGCGCGCTGGAAGCGCTGCCCGCATTCCGGGCCGATGAAGAACTGCCCAAGAAGCTCCGTCGCCTGCTCGACAGGCTGGACACCGCCGAACGGAAGCAGTCCCTTCCCAAAATGCTCAGCAGAATCTAGAGCGTCCGCGCGTTCATCCGGGAGCGCTCAAACGCCCGAAGCGCGGCGCCAGGAATATTTCGCGCCTTCCAAAGGCAGTTCGGCTGGCTTGGCGGTCGGCTGGTAGTGCAGCGGCAAGCCGCCAACCTCGCCTTTTTCGAGCCGCTTCAGCAACACCGGGTGCGAGACCTCGAACTCGTTGAAACCGACACGCAGCATGTGCGGCAGCTGGTCGATCAGAACCTGGCCAGTCGCCCTCACGGCACCTTCAAAGTGATGCCGGCTGCGCAGCAATTCGGCCTTCGAGAACGAACGCCCATCGTTGAAAGCCGGAAAAGCCAGCGCCACCAGCGTCAGTTGATCGAGCAGGTCGACGATTTCGTCGAGCTGGTCTCCCGGCTGGAGCGACACGCCAAGGCGTTCCTTCGCCGCTTTCCGTTGCTCGGGATCGAGGTCGACGAAGACCTGAAGCGGCAGGATGACCCGGCTGTTGCCGGCAAGAGCGCTCGCGTCCTCGGCATGGATCCAGCCGTCGTCGCGGAAACCCTCCGGTGTCCAGAGGCGGATCTTTGTCTCCGGTGTCGCTTCGGTCATGTGGAAATTCCTAAAGGGATGCGTCGGTCAGCGACTGTTCGAGGCCGGAAAGGTGGATGCCGCATTCGGTCTTGCCCTGCCCGGCCCAGCGTCCGCTGCGGGCGTCCTCGCCCGGCTTGACGGCTTGCGTGCACGGAAAGCAGCCGATCGACAGATAACCATAAGCGACCAGCGGGTTTTCGCGCAACGCGTGCTTACGCATGTAGTCGGCAAGGTCCGTGGTCGTCCAGCGCGCCAACGGGTTGATGCGGAAACGCGGGCCGACCTGCTCGAAAACAGGCAGTGCCGCGCGTGTTGCCGCCTGGAACCGCTTGCGGCCGGTGAACCAGGCGCGGAACGGCTCGACGCCGCGTGCCATCGGCTCGACCTTGCGCACGTCGCAGCAGGCGTCGGTGTCGGTCTTGTGCAGGTTGCCGGTGGGGTCGACACGTGCCAATGCCGCCTCATCGGGGGTGATGATGCGGATGTCGGTCAGGCCGAAATCAGCAGCCAGCGCATCGCGATAGTCGAGCGTTTCGCCAAAATGCTTGCCGGTATCGAGGAAGATCACCGGCAGCTTGCGATCGACTTCAAAGATCATGTGCAGCAGCACCGCCGAATCCGCTCCGAAGGACGACACGGCGGCGATTTCGCCGACAAAACGTTCTGTTGCCGCGCGCGCGATGATCTCCAGGGGCGTCAGATGCCCGTAAAGCGCGTCGAGCGATGCGGCCTCAGCCAGAACCTGCGCTTCGGCTTCAGCGTCAGGCTGCCTTGGCTTCGCTAGCATAGAGCGCCTCCTTGAACGGCGCAGGGCCCACGCGGCGGTAAGCGTCGAGGAACTTTTCCGAACGGTCGAGCCTGATTCCAAGATAGGTCTCGACGATCGTCTCGATGGCGTCGGTGATCTCTTCCGGGCCAAAGCCACGGCCGATGATCTCGCCGACCGAGGTGTGCTCGTCGGCCGAACCGCCAAGCGTCACCTGGTAAAGCTCCGCGCCCTTCTTCTCGACGCCCAGGATGCCGATGTGGCCGACATGGTGGTGGCCGCAGGCATTGATGCAGCCCGAGATCTTGAGCTTCAGCTCGCCGATGTCGCGCTGGCGCTCGAGCGAGGCGAAACGATTGGAGATTTCCTGGGCCACCGGGATCGAGCGGGCATTGGCGAGCGCGCAATAGTCGAGACCCGGGCAAGCGATGATATCGCTGATCAGGTTGGAATTCGCGGTGGCGAGGTCGATCGCCACCAACGCGTCATAGACCGCCTTGAGATCGGTGCGGGCGACATGCGGCAGGATCAGGTTCTGCTCATGGCTGACACGGATTTCGTCGAAGCCGTACTGCTCGGCGATGTCGGCAACCGCTTCCATCTGGTGGTCGGTGGCATCGCCCGGCACCTCGCCGATGCCTTTGAGCGAGATCGTCACGGCGGCATAGTCGGGATTGCGATGGGTGAAGACGTTCTGGTCGAGCCATTCGCCGAAGCTCCTGGAATCGAGCCGCGCGAGCTTGATCACCTCGTCACCCTCGGGCCGTGGCGTCAGCGCAGGCGGGGCGAAATAGGACTGGATCGCCGCAACGTCGGCCTCGGGCAGCCTGAGCTCGCCGTCCTTCAGCGCCTGCCATTCGGCCTCGACCTGACGCACGATCTCATCGACGCCGGTCTCGTGGACCAGTATCTTGATGCGCGCCTTGTATTTGTTGTCGCGGCGTCCGTAGAGGTTGTACACGCGCAGGATCGCGGTGGTGTAAGATAGCAGGTGCTCTTCGGGCAGGAAGTCGCGGATCTTCTTGGCGACCATCGGCGTGCGGCCCTGACCGCCGCCGATATAGACGGCGAAACCAAGCTCGCCCTTGTCGTTTTTCTTCAGGTGCAGGCCGATATCGTGGGTCTGGATCGCGGCGCGGTCGCGCTCGGCACCTGTCACTGCGATCTTGAACTTGCGCGGCAGGTACGAAAACTCAGGGTGCACCGACGACCACTGGCGCAGGATTTCGGCATAGGGGCGTGGATCGGCGGCCTCGTCAGCGGCAGCACCGGCGAAGTGATCAGCGGTGACGTTGCGGATGCAATTGCCGGAGGTCTGGATGGCGTGCATCTCGACGCTGGCGAGATCGGCCAGGATCGCTGGGATATCCGACAGTGCCGGCCAGTTGAACTGGATGTTCTGGCGCGTGGTGAAGTGGCCGTAACCCTTGTCGTATTTGCGGGCGATGTGGCCGAGCATGCGCATCTGCTTGGAGCTCAGCGTGCCATAGGGCACGGCGATGCGCAGCATGTAGGCGTGCAGCTGGAGATAGACGCCGTTCATCAGCCGCAGCGGCCGGAACTGGTCCTCGGTGATCTCGCCGGCAAGGCGGCGCTCGACCTGGTCGCTGAACTCGGCGACGCGGGCCTTCACGAAGTCATGATCGAACTCGTCGTAACGGTACATTGTCGTCTTCCGGTCTGTCTTCAGGCGGCGCCGGCTGTGGGCCGGGCCTGCTTGCCAAGGTCGAGGCGGTTGGTGGGGCCAGCGGCGCGGATCACTTCGCGCAGCCTGAGCGGGTGGATCGCGCCATCGACGACGCTGACGTCGATCAGGTTGACGTCGACCACCTCGTTGTTGTCGTAGGCAGCCTTGCCGATCGCTTCGAGGCGCGCTTCGCCAGCCTTGTCGGCAACGGTCTCGGCGACGTCGATTGACTCAGCCCAGCTGCCGTCGGCCGCAAACCACACGGCCTCACCGTCGGTCAGCCGGTTGGCGGTAAGGATCTTCATGCCCTGCTTCCTTCGAGCGCCGCGGATGCGGCCTGTTGGTGCCTGTGTGCCGCAAGCGGCTCAGAGAGTTCGAAATTGGCACCTGCGACCGCGTCGCCGATGATGGTCATGACCGGACCGGTGAGGTCGCTGCGGCCTTCGAGCGAGGGCAGATCGGCGAGCGTGCCGTGGAAACGGCGTCGGTTTTTCAGACTGGCGTTTTCGACAACCGCAACCGCCGTATCGGGCGACAGCCCGGCGTCGATGAGACGCCCCGCAACATCGGCGGCAACGGATCGGCCCATGTAAACGGCAACGGTCGCACCCGAGATGGCGAGCTTGGCCCAATCGGGCAGCGAACCGCCCTTGAGATCGTGGCCGGTGGTGAAGACCATCGAGGAGGTCACGCCGCGCAACGTCAGCGGCAGCTCGAAATCGGCGGCGGCGGCAAAGGCCGAGGTTACGCCCGGCACGACCTCGTAGGAGACGCCGGCATCGCGCATCGCCTGCATCTCTTCGCCGGCGCGGCCGAACACCAGCGGGTCGCCGGACTTGAGGCGGACCACGCGCTTGCCGGCCTGCGCCAGTTCGGTGAGCAGTTGGTTGATCTCGCTCTGGGTCTTGGAATGGCAACCCTTGCGCTTGCCGACCGGCAGGCGCTCGGCGTCGCGGCGGCCCATCGAGATCACCGCCTCGGGCACCAGTGCGTCATGGACGATGACGTCGGCTTCCATCAAAAGGCGATGGGCGCGCAGCGTCAGCAGATCCTCGGCGCCGGGACCGGCACCGACAAGCGCGACATGCCCTTTGAGCGAGCCGTTTTGGAGCAACAACTCGGTCGCGGCGTCATGGGCGTCGGCAAGCTGGCCATTGTCCAGCGCACGCGCCGGCGCACCTTCGAAGAATTCGCGCCAGAAGCCGCGACGGACATTGCCCTTGGGCAGCAAGCGCTCGACGGCGTCGCGGAAGCTTGCGCCCAGCGTTGCCAGCGTACCCAACTGCGGCGACAGCATGCGGTCGACGCGGGCACGGATCATCTGGGCAAGAACCGGCCCTGCCCCTTCGGTGCCAATGGCAACGGCCACCGGCGCGCGGTTGACGAGCGCGGGCGTGAAGAAGTCGCACAGCTCGGGGCGGTCGACAGCGTTGACGGCGATGCCGAGGCGACGGGCGTCCTGGGAGATGCGGCGGTCGAGCAATTCGTCACCGGTGGCCGCGAATACCAGTACCGCGCCTTCGACCAGCGCTGCCTCATAGGCCGCGTGGATACGGGTCGCGCCGTTGGCAGCGATCCAGTCGCGCAGCTGCGGTTCGACATGGTCGGCGATGATGCGGATTTCTGCGCTGGACTGGCTGAGCAGGCGGGCCTTGGCCAGCGCCTCGTCGCCACCGCCAACGATGGCCACGACTTTGCCCTCGACCTTCAGGAAGATAGGAAAGGCATTCAGCTTGGCGGCGGCTAACGTCATGTCAGGGGTTCCGGAATACCCGACATTTTTAACCGCCCTTGCTGCGGCGCAGAAGAAACCCACTCGCGCGCCCTGACATGGGAGGCAATCGCTTTTGCCCGCGCCATCGCGGCAAGAGAAAATTATTCCTCGCATGGCTGTGCAACGCCATTTCCAGGCTTTGCCTCATGCGGAGACACCCAGCACCGAGCTGACACTCCACAGCCCTTGCAATCGCCCGGATTTGGCAAGCTTGCAGCGCGATTGATCTGGTCAACATCTGAGGAAGGAGCTGATGCAGACGGGCTCGTTTTTCCTAATTTCTACTAAGTTAGTAGAATTAAGCCCGGCTGCCTCTTAGCCATTCTTTCGAAACATCCGCTGGCGCCTTGCGTTCCCCAAGCGGGGCAAACCGCCTCGCAAGAAAAAAGGAGCACGACATGGCGCACATCAATCTGAAGCATGGGATCTGGGTGCTGGTGGCGGATGGCGAAAAGGCGCTGTTCCTGAGGAACCAGGGCGATACGAAATATCCGAACCTCGAAGTCGTGCGCGAAATGGAACAGGAAAACCCGCCGACACGCGAGCAAGGCAGCGATCGTCCCGGTCGCTATAGCGACGGCCCTTCGGCCCATCGCAGTGCTGTCGACGACACCGACTGGCACAGGGTCGCCAAGGAGCGCTTCGCCGACGAGATCGCGGCACGGCTCTACAAGTTCGCCCACGCCGGCGATTTCCGCGAGATCGTCCTGGTCGCACCGCCCGTGGTGCTCGGCGAGCTACGCAAGAAGCTGCACAGGCAAGTCGACCAGCGGGTGTCGGCCGAAATACCGAAGACGCTGACCAATCACAGCGTTTCCGACATCGAGACGATCCTGATGGTGGCCTGATCCGCCACAGTAGTACCAAGCAACCCAATGGTGTGTGCCGGCAGCGATGCCGGCATTTTTTTGGGCCAGTGGTCAAGTTTCTTGGCCGCTCAGGGTTGCGCATGCGCGCTTGGGTCCACCATATTGGAAACGCAGCGGTTTTCACCGCGCACCCCAACAAATCGTCAACCTTCCGAAAGGTGCCGCCGGGACAATGCCGCATGACACGCCCCTCATCGCAACCATCGTCGCCGGTCTGGGGCTGGCATTCATTTTCGGCGCTCTCGCCAATCGCTTCAAGGTTCCCCCGCTTGTCGGCTATCTGATTGCCGGCGTTTTGGTCGGGCCGAATACGCCCGGCTTCGTTGCCGACCAGAAACTGGCGCTGGAACTGGCCGAAATCGGCGTCATCTTGCTGATGTTCGGCGTCGGCCTGCATTTTTCGCTGAAAGACCTGTTGTCGGTGCGCGCCATCGCCGTGCCCGGCGCCATCGTGCAGATCGCGTTTGCCACCGCCCTTGGCGCGGCACTGGCCTGGCTGCTTGGCTGGTCGCTCCGTGCCGGCCTGGTGTTCGGACTGGCGCTGTCGGTCGCATCCACGGTCGTGCTTTTGCGCGCCCTGCAGGAGCGCCGCATGATCGAGACCGAGCGCGGACGGATCGCCGTCGGCTGGCTCATCGTCGAGGATCTGGCGATGGTTCTGGCGCTCGTACTGCTGCCCGCGCTCGCCGGCGTCCTCGGCGGCGATCAGCAGGCGTCGCAGGCGCCCAACATCCTCGCCCTTCGCTTCGATTTCGGCGTCTGGGGCGTGCTCGGCATCACCCTTGCCAAGGTCGCCGCCTTTGTCGTCCTGATGATGGTCGTCGGCCGCCGTGTCATTCCCTGGCTGCTGCACTACGTCGCCCATACAGGCTCACGCGAATTGTTCCGCCTGGCGGTGCTGGCAATCGCGCTCGGCGTCGCCTTCGGTGCCGCCAAACTGTTCGGCGTGTCGCTGGCGCTCGGCGCCTTCTTCGCCGGCATGGTCATGAGCGAATCCGAACTCAGCCATCAGGCGGCGGAAGAAACGCTGCCGTTGCGCGACGCGTTTTCGGTGCTGTTTTTCGTTTCGGTCGGCATGCTGTTCGACCCGACAAGCCTGCTCAGCAACACCTGGCCGATCCTTGCCACGCTGTTCATCATCCTCATCGGCAAGTCGGTCGCCGCCTTCCTGATCGTCGTTGCCTTCGGCTACCCGATCGCAACCGCGCTCATCATATCGGCCAGCCTCGCCCAGATCGGCGAGTTTTCGTTCATGCTGGCAAGCCTGGGCGTCAGCCTCGACCTGCTGCCCGAGCAGGGCCGCGACCTGATCCTGGCCGGCGCGATACTGTCGATCGTGCTCAACCCGCTGGCCTTCGCCGGTGCGGCGCGCCTGAAGCCCTGGCTCGAAAAGCGCGCCGGCATTGCCGAAGCTGTCGAAGCAGTGCCGATCGGCCCGGCGACCGAACCCGGCGAGGTGGCGACCACGACCATCGTGCCCGTCAAGGATGACGAAGATGCGCCGCCGCCGACCAAGTTGACCGACCACACCATCCTCATCGGCTATGGCCGCGTCGGCTCGCTGGTCGGCAAATCGCTGCGCGAGGCCGGCCTGCCCTTTCTCGTCATCGAAGATGCCCACAAGACGATCGCCAAGCTCAAGGCCGATGACATCGAGACGGTGTCAGGCAACGCGGTCAGGGACGAGGTGTTCGCCTCGGCCAATGCCGCCGGCGCCAAACGGCTGATCCTGGCCATCCCCAATGCCTTCGAGGCGGGCCAGATCATCCTCAAGGCCAAGGCGGCCAATCCCGAAATGCTGATCGTCGCGCGTGCCCATTCCGACGCCGAGGTCGACCACCTCACCGGCCTCGGCGCCGACAAGGTCATCATGGGCGAGCGCGAGATCGCCCGCGGCATCGTCGAGCAGGTGATGGTAGGTAAGGCCACGCCGCCAGTCGGCGATCCGGAGCCGTCGCCGGCCGCAGCCTGACCCGAGCAATCAGGGCCTATCGTTGGGCAAGAAAGGCGCGCCGACCACACGAACCTTGCGCGGCCCGGCTACCCTGGCTTTCGCGGTTTCAGGCACGAATGCCGTGAGCGTGCTGTCCAGACCTGTCTCCGGCTTGGCTTGGGGCAGCGGAATGATCGCCGCGGTCATGTTTTTCGGCGTCACGGTTCTCGCCCGCATTTCATCGGCGCGGCGGTAGTAGCGCAGCAGGTCGCAGCCCTGGAAATCGGCGCTATCGCGATAGACAAAGGCTGCCGGCAGGTCCCTGTAGGATTGGCTCGTCTTCACCGAGGTCATCTCCTCGGTTTCGCGGCCGATGTCGTCGAGCACATAGACGTCCATCGCCTTGTCGTTGCAGATGTAGCGGCAACGATCGAGCGTGTTGTCGTAGTAGCCGGCATTGACGAACTGGGCGTTGGGCGCGGGGAAGAAATAGCCGTCCGATAGCCGCACGCAATACAGCATCGCCTGGCCTGTGTAAGAAACCGGGCGCTCTGTCTTGGGGCGCTGGGCAACCTCTTGCGTGCAGCCCATGGCGGACAGACGCGCCCTGATTGCCGCGTTGCTGCTTTCGCCAGACGCGCTTTGGATTTCGCGCTCGACGCCTGCCCTTCGTCCGGCGAGATCGCGGCAAGGATCGAAGAACCCGCCACTGCTGCGGCCGCTGCATTGCCTCTGGCGTTCGAGCGCCTTGATCGCCGCCAACTGCCTGGTCAAATGTGCGGGAGCCGCCCCCTCGCTGCCCAGCCTAGCGCGCAGCACGCTGCAGGCGTCGGCATGAGCCTGGGAAAGCCCGATGAACAGCGCAAACGCGCACCATGCGAGCCGCACACCTATATTTCGCCAAACTAAATTAGCGACCGCCATTGCCTAAGCTCCGCCAGACCTTAGCAAGACTTGAGCAATATCACGGCGGCAGGTTACTTCAAAACACTGGCTGTAAACTGCGTTAATCCCGCCGTGGCGCGGCGACTTGATGTCATCCACGCCACGGCGTCATTCGCTTCATGTGCTGGCGGCGAGTTGGGCAAGATGGCCGGGCAGATCAGTGCCGGGGCCGGCCGCATTGATCGTGTCGAAATAATCGTGCCAGCCCGAGGCGGCGATGCCCTGCAAAAGCGCGTCCAGCGCAGCATTGTCGGGAAAACGCCAGATGGCGAAGAAACGATGTGGGGCGGGATGGATCTTGGTGGCATCGGTTTCACCCAGGGCAATCGCCTCGACACCAAGCGCCGACAAGGCAGCCATGCCGGCACCAATGGCTTCGAAGAAGGCCTGCCGCCCGGCTGCGTCAAGCGCCAGCCATGCGGGTTTCGGGGTGTAGAGCTCGGCCAGATAATGCGCCACGTTGGTTTCCTTTCGACAAAGCACTGCCAACAGCCACGGGATGCGGCCGCGTTTGCAAGCGCGGGAATTGAGTTAGAAAGCGGGCGTCGCGTCAGCTTGGAGAGGCGCCTGGCTTTGCGGCAACGGGGTCGAGATTTTGCCAGACACGGCTGAGCAGGTCGCCAAACAGCTGGCGGTCGTCGGCGCTGAAGCCGGCAAACAGCGTACCAATCCATTTGGTATGTTCGTCGAACAGATCACGCGCCGCTGCCTGCCCCTTGGCGCTCAGACGCACCGAGATTTTGCGGCGGTCCTCAATGCCCGGATGACGCGCCAGGAAGCCGTCGCGCTCGAGCCCGTCGAGCAGTCCGGTGATCGTCGCGCGGGTGACGCCGGCGCGCTCGGCCAGTTCGTGCGGCGACAACCCATCCGGACGGTCATGCAGCAGGAACAAAAGCACGAACTTGCCCTCGGATAGCTGATGCGGGGCGAGACGGGCGGCACAATCCCTGTCGATCGCCGACGACAGCGCCAGGATCTCCAGGCATAGCCGCAAGCCGGCCTCGGGCCTGCCCCGGCGCTTGGCTTCGTCCAGAAGGGCGAGATGTTTTTGTTCGAGCATTGTCATATGCCGCCATATAGTATGGCGCCATATCAACTGTCAATCGATGTTTGGCCATTGTCCAGCGAGCCAGGTGAAAGGCTAATTCCCCAGGAGCACGTCGAGAATTGACGTCTCGCGGCGCTGCGTCGGGCCGCCGACATCGCCTGGAGGCACCGGGCGGCCGATGGAGGCGGTCGAGGACTGCTCCTGTGGCACGCCGCCGGCATCACGGACCTGCTCGACCGGCCGGCGTTGCTGTTGTGGCTGCGCCGGCTGGGGAGCTGCCGGGAAGGTGTTTTGGTCGAGCGGCTGGCTTTCGACGGCGACATCGGGTGCCGCGGCACGCGGCGTCCATGATCCCGGCAATGCCGCCACCGGCACGCCCTCATGGGCGGCGACCATGAATTCATGCCAGGCAAGGGCCGGCAGCGCGCCGCCCGTGACCTTCTTCATCGGCTTGCCGTCGTCATTGCCGAACCACACGCCGGTGGTCAGGTTCGCGGTATAACCGACGAACCAGGCATCGCGCGAATTCTGGC
The DNA here is from genome assembly GCF_058808215.1 of Aminobacter sp. GW821-FHT11F06. Taxonomy (NCBI): domain Bacteria; kingdom Pseudomonadati; phylum Pseudomonadota; class Alphaproteobacteria; order Hyphomicrobiales; family Phyllobacteriaceae; genus Aminobacter; species Aminobacter sp. GW821-FHT11F06. The sequence goes on from NZ_JBXARL010000002.1 coordinate 475,104, forward strand.
TGGTGCCGGTCTTGCCGGCGGCCGGCCAGGCGAAGGCGGCCTTCTTGGCCGTGCCCTCCTCAACCGCGCCGGTCATCATGGCGTTCATCATGCCCACGACCTCCGGGCTGATGACACGCGGTCCGCCGCCGGCCGTATTTTCGTACAGCACCTTGCCGTCGGTCGTGGTCACCCGCTGGATGATGTGCACGTCGGGGCGATAGCCGCCATTGGCGAAAGGCACATAGGCAGCAGTCAGCTCAAGCGGCGTCACCTCTGATGTGCCGAGCGAGATCGAGACATTGGGCTGCAGCTCGGATTCGATGCCCATGCGGTGCGCCGCTTCGACAACCGCGTTGGGCCCGACTTCCATGGCGAGCTGCGCCGCCACCGAGTTGAGCGACTTGGCGAGCGCTGTCTTCAGCGTCACGCGGCCAAAATATTTGCCTTGGTAGTTTTCAGGGGTCCACTTGCCGATCTTGATCGGCGCGTCGTTGCGCACGCTGTCTGGCGTACGGCCCTGCTCCAGGGCTGCCATGTAGACGAACGGCTTGAAGGCCGAACCTGGCTGTCGCCGCGCTTCAGACGCGCGGTCGAACTGGCTTGTCGAATAATCGTAGCCGCCGACCATGGCGCGCACCGCACCTGAATTGTCGATCGACACCAGCGCGCCCTGGCTGACATTGAGCTTCTGGCCGTTCTCGTCGATCAGGCGGCGGATCGATTTTTCGGCCAATTCCTGCAGCGTCAGGTCGACGGTGGTGTCAACGATGATGTCGGAACGCACCTCGCCGATCAGGTCGGGCAACTCGGCCATGACCCTGTCGGCGACATAGTTTTCCGAGCCGGTCCAGAACGAGGCGGCGCGTGTGGCCGGCGCGCTCATTGCGGTCGTCAGTTCCTTTTGGCCGATCATGCCTTGGTCGCGCATCGCTGCCAGCACCAGCTGGGCGCGGTCGCCGGCGGCTTTGGGATCGCGCGCGGGCGAAAGCCTGGATGGCGCCTTGAGCAGGCCGGCGAGCAGGGCCGCCTCGGCAAGCGTCACGTCGCGTGAGGACTTGCCGAAATAGCGCCGCGAGGCGGCTTCCACGCCATAGGAACCGGAGCCGAAAAACACCCGGTTGAGATACATCTCAAGGATCTGGTCCTTGGTGTGCTTCTGCTCCAGCCAGATCGCCAGAAGCACTTCCTGGACTTTGCGCTCCAGTGTGCGGTCAGGCTTCAGGAACAGGTTCTTGGCCAGCTGCTGGGTCAGCGTCGAGCCGCCCTGGGTGAAGCGCCCGTGCAGGAACCTTGTCGAAACGGCGCGCGCCAGGCCGATCGGGTCGAAGCCGAAATGCGAATAGAAGCGCTTGTCTTCGATCGCGATCACGGCCTGCGGAATGTAAGGCGACATCTGGTGCAGGCCGACGGCCTCGCCGCCGGTCATGCCGCGATTGGCGACCAGCTTGCCGTCGACGCCGACGATCTTGATGTTGGGGGAGCGGTCGGGGATCGCCCAGGTCGTGGCACTCGGCATCTTGGCGCCGTAATAGACAACGATGCCGGCGGCAGCGATGCCGCCCCAGATGGCGAGCACGAAGCACCAGTAGACCAGCCGACCGACGATGCCGAACATGCCGCGCCGGGGCTTTTTGGCCCGTCCGCGCGGCGTCGACCTGGCCTTGGAGGATTTGCGCTTGGCAGGAGCCTTGCGGCGGCTGGGCACGACGCGATCCTCCTCGCTTACCGAAAAGACGTCGTCTTCCGCATCGTCGCGCGGTCCATCGAAGCTGGGCTCGATGCGTCTGTCTTTCCGGTTCGCCATACCTGTCTTGTCCGGCCCCCATGCCAATGGCGTTCCGGTTGGACAGTAAATGCGGCGATTTAAGGGGGCGTTAAGTGAAGCCGTGTGGAGAAACGTGGCTTTGGCTGGGGTATCCCTCCAGCCGTCACGGCCCAATGGTCTTGTTGAGCGCGGCCGAGATGCGCTCTCGCAAGATCTCGGCGATGTCGGTGTCCATGTGCAGGCGCACCCGCCCGCCGCGCGCATCGACAAGCGTCACTGCAACACTGTCGAGTGTGTCGTCCTTGGCCGGCTCGACAGCCGCGACCATGAACTCATGTTCTTTTCGATCGGGTTTTTCGGCCATGGCGGTTCTCCCTGGCAAGCGCCCCGATCATACGCCTATTCCTCCTCGTCGTCGCCACCAGGCCTGGACCAGGAGTGCGGGGAGATGCGTTTTTGGGTGTCGCTGTCGACATAGGCCCACCAGCCCTCGTCGCTGTCGTCCCATTGACCGCCGGCGGCCTTGAGGCGGGCCAGCGAACGGTATTGCGCCACCGATTCATTTTCCTGGCCGTCGCGGTCGGTCCAATAGACCGTGACCTTCGAGCCATCCCTGGGCGCGGTGGCGATCGGCAGTTTGGCGCTCATGCGGTTCCCCTCAAAGTCTGGTCACGAACAATAGCCGACCGCGCGGCCCGGTAAAGCCACGCGACGGCGAATGTCATCGGCGCGTCAGCAACGCGGCCAACAAACCGAAAACGGCAACGCCGACAAGTGCCGTCGCCACCGGATTTTCCTGGGCCCTCTTCTGGGCCATCCGGGCCTGCTTGCGCATCGTCGGCATCGCATCGGTAAAGCGTTCGTAGAGCCCGTCATAGAGCTCGGAGGCGCTTTCGCGGCTATCGGCGAGGGCTGCCGCGCTGCGCTTGGACATCGCCTTGGTCAGCGAGGCGACCTGCTTGGTCAGATGGGAAACCTGCTCTTCGAGGTCGGTCTGGATTTCTTCACGGGTCGTGGCCATTCGGATATTTCCTTTCATCGAGTAACGCTCCCAAACGGCTCAGCCGCCAAGTTCGTTCCCAAAAAAGGATTGCCCGAAGCCCCTCAGCTATGGGCGAAGATGTCTTCTTCGTCCCAGCCCATCAGATCGAGCTTGGCGCGGGTGGGAAGGAAGCGGAAGCAGGCCTCGGCTTCCTTGGTGCGGCCATCACGCTCGAGCCGACCTGCCAGGACGTCGCGCAGGCGGTGGAGGTAGAGAACGTCGGAAGCGGCGTATTCCAGCTGCTCGGGCGACAGCGTCTCGGCCGCCCAGTCGGACGACTGCTGCTGCTTCGACAGGCTGACGCCCAGAAGCTCGTTGCAGATGTCCTTGAGGCCGTGGCGGTCGGTGTAGGTGCGGCAAAGACGCGAGGCGATCTTGGTGCAGAACACCGGCTCGGCCATGACGCCGAAGGCATTGTAGAGCACGGCAATATCGAAGCGGCCGAAATGGAACAGCTTCGTGATCTTGCGGTCCTTGAGCAGGGCAACGAGGTTCGGTGCCTTCTTCTGCCCCGGCGCGATCTGGATCACGTCTGCGGTGCCGTCGCCCGGCGAAATCTGCACGACGCAGAGGCGGTCGCGATGCGGGTTCAGCCCCAGCGTTTCGGTGTCGATGGCGACCGCATCGACATTGTAATGGGTCAGGTCGGGCAGGTCGTTCTTGTGAAAGCGGATGGTCATGGTCTTCTCCGATCGCGGCTTGGCTCGTCCTCGCCGCGATCGGATGAAAAATCAACAGAAAGTTGATCTTAGACGGTCACGAACGGGTCAGCGCCTCGAGAATGCGGGCCCAGGAGCGCTGGCCCTTGTGGAACGAGGTCAGGTCGTACTTCTCGTTGGGCGAATGGATACGGTCGTCGGCGAGCGCGAAACCGACAAGCAGCGACTCCATGCCGAGATAGGTCTGGAAGTCGCCGACGATCGGGATCGAGCCACCCATGGCGATCATCACCGCCTGCTTCGACCATTCATCCGACAGCGCGTCCTTGGCCTTGGCGAGGAAGGGCGAGTCATAAGACAGCTGGATCGCCGGCGAGCCGCCATGCTCATGGAACTCGACGCTGCAATCGGCGGGGATGCGCGCGCGGACGAAGTCGCGGAAGGCGGCGCGGATCTTTTCGGGATCCTGCTTGTGGACGAGGCGGAACGACACCTTGGCCGAGGCTTCCGCCGCGATCACCGTCTTGAAGCCCTTGCCGGTATAGCCACCGATGATGCCGTTGAATTCGGCTGTCGGTCGCGCCCAGACCAGTTCGAGCACCGAGCGGCCCTTTTCGCCCGAAGGGATCGACAGGCCAACCTCGCCGAGGAACTTTTCGGCCGTCTCGCCAAGCGTTTCCCACGACTTCAAGATCTGCGAGGGCGTTTCTTCGACACCGTCATAGAAGCCGGGAATGGTGACGCGGCCGGTGTCGTCGTGGATGTCGGCCAGCACCTTGGCCAGGATACGCACCGGGTTGGCGGCGGCACCGCCATATTCACCCGAATGCAGGTCGCGATCGGCGGCGTGAACGGTGATCTCCTCGCCGACCAGCCCGCGCAGCGCGATCGAGATCGCCGGCGTTTCGCGGTCCCACATGCCGGTGTCGCAGACCATGGCGAAATCGGCCTTGAGCTCTTCGGCATTGGCGTCGAGGAACGGCTTGAGCGAGGGCGAACCGGATTCCTCTTCGCCTTCGAACAAAAGCGTGATCTTGCACGGCAGGCTGCCATGCACCTCTTTCCAGGCGCGGCATGCCTCGACGAACAGCATCAGCTGGCCCTTGTCGTCGGACGAGCCACGGCCGGTGATGACCTTGAGGCCGTGCTTCAGCTCCTTGATCTTGGGGTCGAACGGATCGCTCTCCCACAGCTCCAGCGGGTCGACCGGCTGGACGTCGTAGTGACCGTAAAACAGCACATGCGGCGAGCCGGCCGGGCCGTCATGATGGGCAACGACCATCGGATGGCCCGGCGTGTCGCGCACGCTGGCGTCGAAACCGATGGTCTTGAGGTCGGCGACCAGCCATTCCGCGGCCTTGCGGCAATCGCCTGAAAAAGCCGGATCGGTGGAGATCGATTTGATGCGAAGCAGGCCGAAAAGGCGTTCCAGGGACTGGTCGAGATTTTTGTCGAGACGGTCGAGAACAGGCGCGAGCGCGGTCATTTTTGTGCCTTTCGATTCTTCTGAGGCGCAACCTAGTGACGAAAGGACAAAACGAAAAGCCGGCAATATTGGGCCAGAGGCGCGTGCGGCGGGAAGCTTGGCTGGGAATAAAAAGTGCCGCCGTGGTGGAGGGGTAGCCACGGCGGCACTACTTTAAACGGTGCGGCAGCCCGGAGAGGGGGATGAGGCTGCCGCAGGGTCCGGATAGGCGGGGGACGGGCCTGAGACCGGACTTCGGCAAAAACTGCCGATGCCCACTATTTGTTCCTTTGAACGTGGCGATTCAAGGGCACGAAGATTACACTTTTGTAACATGACCGTGATTGGCCCTGCCGCACGGTCTCAGCCACTGACCTGCCTGCGCCGGTATTCGAACACCAGCAGCCCGCCGACACCCCAATCCTCGAGATCGACCTCATCAATCACCACAAATGGTGTGGCCGGCTCCTTGCCCAGGACGTCGACCAGAAGATCAGTGGTGCCCTTGATCAGGGCGGCTTTCTGCTCAGGTGTGGCGCTTTCGCGGGTGATCTTAATATTGACGTAAGGCATTCTTGTGCTCGCGCTCCATGTCAGTCAGTTCGACTGCAGATCGAAGTGAAAAATCTTCGACATGATCTGCCAGCGGCCATCGAGCTTCACCAGCGTAAGCAAATCGGTGAAGAGCTTCGGCCCAATGGCGCAGTTGTGCCGGACAAAAGCCGTAACCGGACCAGCGAGCTCGATCGAAAACGATGCGGTCGATCCTGGGCTCCGAGCGGCTGGCCCGGCGAGGCGGCGAGCCTGCCGCCTGACACTCGCTACCTTGAGAAGACGATCGACGTCAGCATTTCGATCTCCGAAATCCCACATTGGCAGAACGGGTGTGGCCCGCCTATTCTCAAGCAAAGCAGCCAAATCAACAGTGGAATGAGCAATCCATGGCATTGCATACCCGACCCGCGCAGCAGCAAGACGCGAGCGAGATGGCGCGAATCCTGAACGAAATCATCGAGATCGGAGGAACAACGGCTCACCGCGAGCAATTCGATGAGGAGCGCATCATCGCTTACTTCATTGCACCAAAACTCGGAATCAGCTGCTTCGTGGCGGTGGATGGGTCGCAGCTGTTGGGGTTCCAGTCACTCGAATGGTCCGATCCGGATTGGCCGGGCGATCGATTGCCAGCCGACTGGGGGATTGTCGCAACCTTCGTGGATCCACATGCCCACAAACGAGGTGTTGGACGGGCACTGTTCGCCAACACAGTGGAGGCCGCGAAGAAGGCGGGCGTCAGTTTCATCGACGCGACCATTCGGAAGGAAAATATCGGCGGCCAGGCATTCTACCAAGGGATTGGCTTCACCGACTATCGCGAAGGAACCGAGACCATTTCCAAGCGGTTTGCGTCTCTCTAGACGCCTGCCGCCAAACACCCATCAATGACTTGTCAGTAGACGGCGGCAAGGCCAGCTTGACCATGGACAGCCGCGCTGTGCCAAGTTACCCGTATCGCCATGAAAAAAGGCGATCATCTCTTCCTTGTCGACGGCTCCGGCTACATCTTTCGCGCCTATCACGCGCTGCCGCCGCTAACCCGCAAGTCGGACGGCCTGCCGGTCGGCGCGGTCTCGGGTTTCTGCAACATGCTGTGGAAGCTGATGCTCGATGCGCGCAACACCGAGGCCGGTGTGGTGCCGAGCCATTTTGCCGTCATCTTCGACTATTCCTCGAAGACCTTCCGCAACGAGCTCTACCCCGAATACAAGGCCAATCGCTCGGCCCCGCCGGAAGACCTGATCCCGCAATTCGGGCTGATCCGCCAGGCGACCAAGGCCTTCGAGCTGCCCTGCATCGAGATGGAAGGCTTCGAAGCCGACGATCTGATCGCAACCTACGCCAGGCTTGCCTGCGAGGCCGGCGGTGATACCACCATCGTTTCGTCCGACAAGGACCTGATGCAGCTCGTCGGTCCCAGCGTGTCGATGTACGACCCGATGAAGGACCGCCAGATCAACATCCCCGAGGTCATCGAGAAATGGGGTGTGCCGCCCGAAAAGATGATCGACTTGCAGGCGCTGACCGGCGACTCGGTCGACAACGTGCCGGGCGTGCCCGGCATTGGACCTAAGACGGCAGCACAGCTGCTTGAACAGTTCGGCGACCTCGACACGCTTCTGGCTCGCGCCTCCGAGATCAAGCAGGACAAGCGGCGTCAATCGATCATCGACAATGCCGAAAAGGCGCGCATTTCGCGCGAGCTGGTAAGGCTCAAGCTCGACGTGCCGGTGACAGACGGGCTCGAAGACTTCGTGCTGCAGCCGCCCAACGGGCCGAGGCTGATCGGCTTCCTCAAGACCATGGAATTCACCTCGCTGACCAGGCGCGTGGCCGAAGCCACCGGCACCGAGGCCGGCGAGATCGAGGCAGTGCCTGTTACCGTACAGTGGGGCGCCGAGGCGCATGGGCCGGATGTCGGCTCGGGGGCTACAACTCCCCCCTCTGGCCTGCCGGCCATCTCCCCCTCAAGGGGGGAGATCAATCAATCGCCAACGTCGAAGCTGCCAATCTCCACCCTTGAGGGGGAGATGGCCGGCAGGCCAGAGGGGGGTAATGCCCCCACCGCCCTCGCCAACAAGATCGCCGAAGCAGCGGTGGCGCAAAAGTTCGACCACGCCGCCTATGTCACCATCCGCGACCTCGGAACGCTGAAGGCCTGGGTGGCCGAGGCGACCGAGGCCGGCGTCGTGGCCTTCGACACCGAGACCAATTCGCTCGACCCGATGCAGGCCGAACTTGTCGGCTTCTCGCTCGCCACCGCACCCGGCCGTGCCGCCTATGTGCCACTCGCCCACAAGAGCGGGCGCGGCGACCTTTTGGGCGGCGGGCTGGTCGAAAACCAGATTCCGGTGCGCGACGCGCTTGCCGTGTTCAAGCCGTTGCTCGAAGACGCTTCGGTGCTGAAGATCGCGCAGAACCTGAAATACGACCTCGTGGTGATGAACCGCTACGGCGTCGACGTCAGGTCGTTCGACGACACGATGCTTTTGTCCTACGTGCTCGACGGCGGCACCAATGGCGGCCACGGCATGGACCCGCTGTCGGAAAAATGGCTCGGCCATACACCGATTGCCTTCAAGGAAGTCGCCGGATCGGGCAAGAGCTTCATCGGCTTCGACCAGGTCGACATCGACAAGGCCACAGCCTACGCCGCCGAGGATGCCGACGTGACGCTGCGCCTGTGGCGCGTGCTCAAGCCGCGCCTCGCCGCCAAGGGACTGGCGTCGGTCTACGAAAGGCTGGAACGCCCGCTGGTGCCGGTGCTGGCCCGGATGGAGCAGCGCGGCATCTCGGTCGACCGCCAGATCCTGTCGCGCCTGTCGGGCGAACTCGCCCAAGGGGCCGCGCGCCTTGAGGACGAAATCAACAATCTCGCCGGCGAGCGCTTCAACATCGGTTCGCCCAAGCAGCTCGGCGACATCCTGTTTGGCCGTATGGGCCTGCCGGGCGGCACCAAGACCAAGACCGGCCAGTGGTCGACCTCGGCCCAAGTGCTCGAAGACCTCGCCGCCGAAGGCCACGAGCTGCCGCGCAAGATCGTCGACTGGCGCCAGCTGACCAAGCTGAAATCGACCTACACCGACGCCCTGCCCGGCTTCATCAATCCCGAAACCAAGCGCGTCCACACCTCCTACGCGCTCGCCGCCACCACCACCGGCCGGCTGTCGTCGTCGGACCCGAACCTGCAGAACATCCCGATCCGCACCGCCGAAGGACGCAAGATCAGGACCGCCTTCATCGCCGACAAGGGCAACAAGCTGATCTCGGCCGACTACAGCCAGATCGAGCTGCGCGTGCTCGCCCATGTCGCCGATATCGGCCAGCTCAAGCAGGCCTTCGCCGACGGCGTCGACATCCATGCCATGACCGCGTCGGAGATGTTTTCGGTGCCGGTCGAAGGCATGCCCTCGGAGGTGCGCCGCCGCGCCAAGGCGATCAATTTCGGCATCATCTACGGCATCTCGGCCTTTGGCCTCGCCAACCAGCTGTCGATCCCGCGCGAGGAAGCCTCCGACTACATCAAGAAGTATTTCGAACGCTTCCCCGGCATCCGCGCCTATATGGACGAGACCAAGGCGTTCTGCCGTGACAACGGCTATGTCGAGACCATCTTCGGCCGCCGCATCCACTACCCTGAAATCCGCTCGTCGAACCCCTCGGTGCGCGCCTTCAACGAGCGCGCCTCGATTAATGCGCGCCTTCAGGGCACGGCCGCCGACATCATCCGCCGCGCCATGATCCGCATGGAAGACGCACTTGTCGCCGCCAATCTGTCGGCGCGAATGCTGCTACAAGTGCACGACGAATTGATCTTCGAGACCGCCGAGAGCGAGGTCGGGGCAACCATCCCGGTGGTGCGTCATGTGATGGAAAACGCCGCCATGCCGGCAGCGTCGATGTCGGTGCCGCTGCATGTCGATGCCAACGCGGCCGACAGCTGGGACGAGGCGCACTGAGATGGAGCTTGCAACGTCGTCGAACCTGCCGACGTTGCTGTCCTTCGCGCTGACAGCACTCATCATCGAGCTGACGCCAGGGCCGAACATGACCTATCTGGCGCTGGTGTCGGCCAGCGAAGGCCGGCGCGCCGGCTTCGCCACCGTGGCCGGCATCGCGCTCGGCCTTGCCACCATCGGCATAGTCGCGGCTCTCGGCGTCACCGAGCTGATCCAGGCGTCAGACCTGCTCTACGAAGGGCTGCGCTGGGCCGGCGTGCTGTTCCTGCTTTATCTCGCATGGGAAGGCTGGAAAGGCGGCGGCGAAGCTGTCGCAAACGACTCCGACGCCGACCGGCGCTATTTCACGCGCGGGCTCGTCACCAACCTGCTCAATCCGAAGGCGGCTGTCTTCTACATCGCCGTGCTGCCGACCTTCGTCGTCGCCGACCAGCCGGTGCTGTCGCAGACGATCACGCTGACGGCGATCTATGTCGCGGTTGCAACCGGCATTCACGCGCTGATTGTCGTGCTGGCAAGCCGGCTCGAACCCGTGCTCAACAACCCGCGCATCGAAAGCATCGCCCGGCGCGCACTTTCAGCACTGCTGGCGGGTGTTGCGATCTGGTTCGCGTTCTCGACGGCGCGGTAAATTCTAGGCGGCGAGTGCCGCGCATTTGGCGCAGGTGCCGCGGAATTCGATGACGGCTTTCTTGGCGACGAAGCCGGTCGAGCCGACCCAGTCGTCGAGGCGCTTGCCGATCAGCTCGTCGGAGATTTCGGTGACCTGGCCGCAGGTGTCGCAGATGGCAAAGGCCGTCATGCGGTGGTTGTGGTGGCTATGGTCGTGCGGCTCGGAACAGGCGACGAAGGCGTTCAGGCTTTCGAGGCGATGGACAAGCCCGTCCTTCACCAGCACATCGAGCGCGCGATAGACCTGCAGCGGCGCGCGAAAGCCATCCTCGCGCAGCTGGTCGAGCAGGGTGTAGGCGCTGAGCGGGCCGCTCGTCGCTTCCAGTCTCTGGAGAACCTTTTGCTGGTTCTTCGTCAGCGTGTCCCGCGCCGCCATTTTTGTCGTCTTCACCTTTCCTCGCTGGAACAGAACATTCCAGCACCAAGCAGTCGCCCTAACATGGCGATTGGCCACAGGTTTTGCTAGCGCGTCCGGCCGCCAAAGACAATGTCGCGGCCGAGTTCACGCCCCAAGCAGAAGCGGGGGGCATCGCCCCCCGCTTCAAGTCGATGGCATTCAGCTTATTTCTTCTGGCGCGCCGAGCCTTCGCGCTCCGACGAACGCGCCCACAGATTGATGTCGGCCTCGCGGGCATGCTGGTCGATCTCGGCCAGTTCGGCATCGCTGAAGGTCGCATTCTTCAGCGCGCCAACACAATCTTCGACCTGCTCGGGACGGCTTGCGCCGATCAGCGCCGAGGTCACGCGGCCACCGCGCAGCACCCAGGCCAGCGCCATCTGCGCCAGCGTCTGGCCGCGGCGTTCGGCAATGCCGTTCAGCGCGCGGATATTGGCGAGGTTCTTGTCATTGAGGAAAGCAGGCCGCAGCGACTTGCCCTGCGCGGCACGGCTGTCTTCGGGCACGCCCTTGAGGTATTTGCCGGTCAGCATGCCCTGCGCCAGCGGCGAAAACACGATCGAGCCGAGGCCGAGGCCATCGAGCGCGTCGAGCAGGCCGTCATCCTCGACCCAGCGGTTGATCAGGGAATAGCTCGGCTGATGGATCAGGCACGGCGTGCCGAGCTGACGCAATATGTCGGCGGCCTCGCGGGTGCGCTGGGCGTTGTAGGACGAGATACCGGCGTAAAGCGCCTTGCCGGAGCGCACAGCATGGTCGAGCGCGCCCATGGTTTCTTCCAGCGGCGTGTCCGGGTCGAAGCGGTGCGAATAGAAGATGTCGACATAATCGAGCCCCATGCGCTTCAGGCTCTGGTCGAGGCTCGCCAGCACATATTTGCGGCTGCCCCACTCGCCATACGGCCCCGGCCACATGTCGTAGCCGGCCTTGGTCGAGATGACCATCTCGTCGCGCAGACCAGCGAAATCGGTGCGCAGTATCTCGCCGAATGCGGTTTCGGCCGAGCCGGCGGGCGGGCCATAATTGTTGGCGAGATCGAAATGGGTGATGCCGAGGTCGAACGCCTTTTGGCAAATGTCGCGCTTGGTCTTGTGCGGCGTATCCTCGCCGAAATTGTGCCACAGTCCCAGCGAGATCGCCGGAAGCTTGAGCCCTGAACGGCCGCAGCGGTTGTAGACCATGTTTTCGTAGCGATTGGCGGCCGGCTGCCAGGTCATGATGCTGTCCTCGGAAAAAGGGGAATCGGCGCTCTCGCACCGCTCCCCCTTCTTAGCTCATTTCGGCGCGGCCAGCAGCCCCCTTGCTGCTGCAGGCCCAAGCGGCTCCGGTCGTTCGCAGGTCGTCTGCATTTCGACGAACTTCTTCGTCTCGCCCGATTTCAGGATGCCGGTCATCACGTCGATGACGTGATTGGCGAGCTCGAGCGAGCAGCGGTGCGGCCTGCCCTGCATGATCGCCAGCGCCATGTCGGCCAGGCCCGCCGTGCGGTAATTGGCCATCATGCCGTGGTCGTGCTTCTCGTTTGGCACACCGAAGGGATGCTCCCATTTCGGCAGCGTCTTCACCGGCTTGTTGCCCTTGGTGTAGCTGAGCTTGCCGCCGAAGAAATTCGGATCCGGCATATGGATGGTGCCGGCCTCGCCATAGAGTTCCATCGGCGAATGGCCATTGTCCCAGACATCCCAGCTGGCGTTGAAGGTGAAGACAGCGCCGCTTTGGAACTCCATCAGCGCCAGGATCGTCGTCGGCGTCGTGACCGGGATCTTTTCGCCGGCGCGCGGCTTGGACGAGATCGTGCGCTCCTTGGCCGGGATCGACGACAAGGCGGCGACACGTTTCACCGGCCCGATCAGCTGAATGAGATTGGCGATGTAGTAGGGGCCCAGGTCGAGGATCGGCCCGCCGCCCGGCTGAAAGAAAAAATCGGGATTGGGGTGCCAGTGCTCCATGCCGTGGCTCATCACGTGGCAGGTGCCCGAAGTGATCTTGCCCAACTTGCCGGTGTCGATCAGATGCCGCGCCAGCTGGTGCGAACCGCCGAGAAAAGTGTCGGGCGCAGAGCCGATGCGTACGCCCTTCTTTTCCGCGCGCTTCTTGAGATCAAGCCCGTCCTTGATCGCCAGAACGAACGGCTTTTCCGAATAGACGTGCTTGCCGGCGTCGATCGCCTGCTTCGACACCTCATAGTGCACCGCCGGAATGGTCAGGTTGACGACGATGTCGATGTCATCAGATGCCAGCAGCCCCTCGACCGTCTCGGCGCGCAGCTTGAATTCCTTCGCCCTTGCCTTCGCCGCATCCATGTTGATGTCGGCGCAGGCACGCATCTCGATGCCCTTGAATTCAGGCGCGCGCGTAAAATAGGTCTTCGAGATGTTGCCGCAGCCGATCACCCCGACCCCGAGTTTCCTTGCCATATGATGCTCCCTAAAAGGTCTTGGCGGCTGCGATCGAGCGACGCGCGAAGCGTTCGAAATCGGCCGGATTGTCGTGTTCCATGACGAAATATTTGGCCGGCGTGCGGTTGCGCAGAGCCGTCACCAGCCCCGCCCAGTCGACCGTGCCGTGGCCGACATCGGACCAGCCATCCTCGTTGGCCGCCTCGCCCTGCGGGGCAATGTCCTTGACGTGAACGGCCATGACGCGTGGGCCGAACTCCTCGATCCAGTGCAACGGATCGGAACCGCCACGGATCACCCAGGCGACGTCCATCTCCCAGCCGATGTCGGGCGCGGCCGCAAAGATCATGCGCTGGGGCATCGAGCCATATTTGAACGGCACGAATTCGAAATCATGGTTGTGCCAGGCAAAGTCGAAACCGGCCTGATGGGCTGTGTCGCCGACACGCGCCAGCCTGCGTCCGAAATCGCGCCAGCCCTCGGCGTCGACGGGCCGATCCGACGCTTCGAGATAGGGGCAGGCCATAAGCTTCATGCCCAGAGTGGTGGCGATATCGGCTGCGCGGCCAAAATCCTTTTCCAGCATGTCGATGCCGAAATGGCCGCTCGGCATGGTGAGCCCGTTCTTGTCGAGCTCGGCGCGGAACGCCTCCGGGTTTTCGTAGACACCGCCAAAGCCCTCGACCTGCGTGTAGCCGAGCGCGCCAAGTGTCTTGAGCACATTCCCCCAAGGTTGGAAGTTGCGGGCGCTGTAGAGTTGGAATGACCAGTCCATGTTCTTTGTCCGGTTGGGTTGATGTCAGATGCGGTTGCCGCTTTGGCCGTCAAACAGCGAGGCGCGCGTCGGGTCGAAACCGATGCGGAGCTGGTCGCCTGGATGCAGCTGGCGTTCGGCCTCGACGCGGAAGGCAAAGCTCTGGCCGCCAAGCTTCGTCCAGACCAGCGTGTCGGCGCCCATCGGCTCGACGATCTCGACGCTGGCGTCCGCGGCGAACGGCATGGCGCGTGCCGCCTCTCCAAGTACGACGTGCTCCGGGCGGATGCCGAACACCGCCTTGCCGCCTGTCGCATTGCCATCGAAGCCATAGCGGTCGAGCGGGATTTTGCTTCCGGCAACAGCGAAGATAGGTTGCGTGCCGACCTCGACCTCGCCGTCCAAAAAGTTCATGCCGGGCGAGCCGAGGAAGCCGGCAACGAAGCGGTTGACCGGGCGGTTGTAGATGATCTGCGGCGCGTCGAGCTGCTGGATCACCCCGCCCTTCATCACAGCTATGCGATCGGCCAGCGTCATCGCCTCGATCTGGTCGTGGGTGACGTAAATCATGGTGTTGGCGAGCTTCTGGTGCAGCCGCTTGATCTCGACCCGCAGTTCCGAGCGCAGCTTGGCGTCGAGGTTGGACAGCGGTTCGTCGAACAGAAACACGTCGACGTCGCGCACCAGCGCCCGGCCGATCGCCACGCGCTGGCGCTGGCCGCCCGAAAGGGCCGCCGGCTTGCGCTTGAGCAGCGGTTCGATCTGCAGGATCTCGGCGGCGCGGGCGATACGCCGGGCGATATCGTCCCTGGCCATGCCCGCCGTCTTCAGCCCGAACGACAGGTTCCCCTCGACGGTCATCTGCGGATAGAGCGCATAGGACTGGAACACCATGCCGATGCCACGGTCCTTGGGCTCCTCCCAGGTGACGTTCTTGCCGTTGATGAAGATCTGCCCTTCCGACACGTCGAGCAGGCCGGCGATGCAGTTCAGAAGCGTGGACTTGCCGCAACCCGAGGGGCCGAGCAGCACGAGGAACTCGCCTTCCGGCACATCGAGATTGAGCGCCTTCAGCACATCGAAAGCGCCGAAATTGAGCGAGACATCCTTGACCACGACACTTGTCATCGCCTCACCCCTTGACCGCGCCGGCGGCGATGCCGCGGACGAAAAGCTTGCCGGAAACGAAGTAGATGACGAGCGGGACCAGCCCGGTCAGCAGGGTTGCCGCCATGTTGACGTTGTACTCCTTCACGCCCTGCACGGCGTTGACGATGTTGTTGAGCTGGACCGTCATCGGATAGGTGTCGGGCTTGGTGTAGACGACGCCGAACAGGAAATCGTTCCAGATGCCGGTGACCTGCAGGATGATCGCCACCACGAAGATCGGCAGCGACATCGGCAGCATGATGCGGAGATAGATGGTCCAGAAACCAGCGCCATCGACGCGTGCTGCCTTGAACAGCTCTTCCGGCAGCGAGGCGAAATAGTTGCGGAACAACAGCGTCAGGATCGGCATGCCGAAGATGCAGTGTACCAGCACCAGCCCCGACAGCGAGCCGTATAGGCCGATCTCGCGCAGCACGATGACGATCGGATAGAGCATCACCTGATAGGGAATGAAGGCGCCGATCACCAGGATGGTGAAGAAGATGTCGGCGCCCTTGAAGCGCCAGTTGGCAAGCGCGTAGCCATTGACCGAGGCAATGGCGATCGACAGGAACACCGACGGCACGGTGATGCGCACCGAGTTCCAGAAGCCCCGGCTGAGCCCGTCGCAATTGAGCCCTGTACAGGCGCTCGACCATGCCTTGACCCAGGGCTCGAACGTGATCTCCATCGGCGGCGAGAAGATGTTGCCGAGGCGGATTTCCGGCATGCCTTTGAGCGACGTCACCACCATCACGTAGAGCGGCAGCAGATAGTAGATCGCGACCACCGCGAGCGTGCCGTAGATGAAGATGTTGCGGCGGGAGAATGTACGTCGCTGCCTTGGCCCGCGGGGTCCGGCAAGGGCACTGGCGCGGCCCGTCGGGGCAGCGGCCGCTGCCATGCCAGGCGTGGCACGAAGGGCGTGATCAGCCATGGCGCCGCCTGCTCCCGAATTCGAGATAGGCCCAGGGCACCACGACGATGATCACCGACAACAGCATCATGGTCGAGGCGGCAAAACCCTGGCCGAGATTCTGCGCCAGGAACATGTAGTTGTAGACATATTTAGCCGGCACCTCCGAGGCGATGCCGGGGCCGCCGCTGGTCTGCGCAACGACAAGGTCGTAGACCTTGACGATGCCGGAAGCGATGATGACCAGCGTGGTGACCAGTACCGGGCGCATCATCGGGATGACTATGAAGACATAGGTCTTCCAGGTCGGAATGCCGTCGACGCGCGCGGCCTTCCAGATCTCGCCGTCGATGCCGCGCAGGCCCGCCAGCATCAGGCACATGATGAGCCCTGTGCCTTGCCACAGTCCTGCGATCAGGATGCCATAGATGACGATATCGGCGTCATAGAGCGGGTCGAAGGTGAAGCTTGACCAGCCGAGATTGCGCACCACTTGCTGGATGCCGAAATCAGGATCGAGAATCCACTGCCAGGCAAGACCGGTGACGATGAAAGACAGCGCGAACGGGTAGAGGAAGATCGTGCGGAAAGTGTTTTCGAAGCGGATCTTCTGGTCCATCAGCGCGGCCAGCAAAAAGCCGATGACCAGCGAAAAGACGAGGGAACAGACGCCGTAGATGGCGATGTTTTCGACCGCCATCAGCCAGCGCGGCGTCGCCCACAGGCGCTCATATTGTTCGAGACCAACGAAAGTCGCGCGCGGCAGAAGCTTGGAATTGGTGAAGGAGTAAAACACGGTCCAGGCCGTGCCCCCGGCGAAGATGACCAGCGCGGTCAGGATCATCGGGATCGACGCGATCTTGGCGCTCAGGTTTCGAAACAACCGGCTCGGCCGGCCCGCCTTAACAGGGGTCATCGGTCGGGTTCCATGGCGTTTTGGACGATCTGCCGGTCCCTCCAAAAAGGGACCGGCAGAGGGCCGCTGTCTGCTGCCGCATCAGAACGAGGTCCACCCACCCCGGCAAAAGCCGGAGTGTCTGTCGCTCTAGTCCGCAGCGGCGATGATTGCGGCAAAACGCTTCTGCGCGTCCGCAGGTGTCAGTTGCTTGTTGGCGAAGAACTCGACGAACAGGTCGTTGACCTGGGTGACCGAGTCCGCCGACATCAGCTGGTCCGGGGCGGCGATGATGTTGCCCTTGGCCAGGATCTCGAGCCCCTTCTTCATGCAGTCATTGGCCGCCTTCAGATCGACATCGCCGCGAACCGGCAGCGAGCCCTTCTTGAGGTTGAAGGCGACCTGCGTTGCCGGCGACAGCATCACCGAAGCCAGCACCTCCTGCGCCTTGGCCTTTTCAGGGTCGGTCTGCTTGGGGAAATAGAAGGCATCCCCGCCGGTCGAGATGATCTCGTTGACGCCGAGCCCGGGCAGGCAGGTGTAGTCCTTGCCGGCAGTCTGGCCGGCGATCTGGAATTCCCCTTGCGCCCAGTCACCCATGATCTGGCCGCCGGCCTTGCCGCTGATCACCAGGCTCGTCGCCTGGTTCCATTCCTGGACGTTGGACTTGGCCGACATCTGGCGCGCCTGATCGGCGGCGGCAAAGACCTTGGCCATCTCGGGGCCAGCGGCCAAGGTGGCGTCCTTGTCGCCAAACACCTTCTGGAACGTCTCGGGGCCAGCGAGCGCCACGAGGATCACCTGGAAGGCGAGCGTCGTCTGCCAGGGCTGCTGGCCAAGTGCTAGTGGCACGATGCCGGCCTTTTCCAGCGCTGGTGCTGCCGCCACGAACTCGTCCCAGTTCTTCGGCACGGCAACGCCCGCGTCGGCGAACGCTTTGTTGGAAAGCCACAGCCATTGCTGCGAGTGGATGTTGACCGGCACGCAATAAATCTTGCCGTCCAGCGTACAGCCATCTAGCAGGCTCTTGGGGTGGATGAAATTGGCCCAGCCCTCCTTGGCGGCGAGTTCGGTGAAGTCGCGCATCAGCCCGGCCTGCACCAGCTCTTCCGCCTGGCGGCCATGGTTGAACTGGGTGGCACCCATCGGGTCGCCGCCGGTGATGCGTCCGATCATGACCGGACGGGCAACATCGCCGGAACCGGCAATGGCACCGTCGACCCATTTGTTACCGGTGGCGTCGAACGCCTTGGCGAGTTCGGCAACCGCCGCCGCCTCGCCGCCGGAGGTCCACCAGTGCGTCACTTCGAGATCTGTCGCGGAAGCCGAACCGGCGGCTCCAAACGCTATTCCCGCCGCCAATACAGCGGTCGTCAGCCTATAACGCATCGTACTCCTCCCTGAATCTGAAACGTTACAGATTGCAAGGTTAAGCGAAGACCGGAACGCACGCAAGGACCGACACGGCCGGCAGCGCGATTTTGTTCGCGTCTCGAACTAAAGCAGCAAGATCATCGTCAAGCAGAAGACGACCATATTGGCACTGCAATGCAGCATTTCCGGTATGAATCGCCAATCGAATCAATGGCAGGCGCGCATGCTGCGGCGCACGATACCAGGGCACCTCAGCTGAAATTTCAGCCGGCCGCCCCGATCTAGCCCACTCAATCTGTATCGTTACAGTTATTGCCGGAAGCCCTTGCAAGGTTCATGATGCAAATGCGATATGCGCCGAGCAGGGAATACGGCGGGCGATGACCATGAACGATAAGACACCGCCGGACGAAAGTGCGGCGCAGGCGGCAGGCGGCGAGGCCAATCCGCCGACGCTGAAGACAATCGCCTTCATGACCGGCCTCGGCGTCACTACCGTTTCCCGCGCGCTGAAGGATGCGCCCGAAATCGGCGCGGCGACCAGGCAGCGCGTGCAGCTTGTCGCCCGCCAGATCGGCTACCGGCCCAACCGCGCCGGCGTGCGCCTGCGCACCGGCAAGACCAACGTCATCTCGCTCGTGCTCAACACCGAAGAGCAGATCGGCGGCTTCGTATCGGACCTGATCTATGGCATCTCCGAAGCCCTGGCGCAGACGCCCTATCACCTCGTGGTCACGCCCTATTCACGCAACAACGACCCGCTCGAGCCGGTGCGTTACGTCGTCGACACGGCCTCCGCCGACGGCGTCATCATTTCGCGCACCGAACCCGACGACAAGCGCGTGCGCTACATGACCGAGCGCGGCATGCCCTTCGCCACCCATGGCCGCACCCATATGGGCATCGAGCATGCGTTCCACGATTTCGACAACTACGCCTATGCGGTCGAGGCGGTGAAGAAGCTGGCCGCACTCGGACGCAAGCGACTGGCACTGCTCGCGCCGCCCTCCAATCTCAGCTATTTCCACCATATGCGCGACGGCTTTGCCGACGCGTTGATGGAGCATGGCTTGAGCGAAGTGCCGTTTCCGATCGCCACCGTCGATCACTCGATCGAAGATATCCGCAAACTCACCGCCGATCTGATGCGTCGGCCTAACCGTCCCGACGGCTTCGTCAGCGGCGCCGGCGCCGGCACGTTTGCCCTGGTCGCCGGCGTCGAAGACGCCGGCTTCAAGCTTGGCGAGGATGTCGACATCGTCTCCAAGCAGTCGTCAAAGCTGCTTCATCTGCTTCGGCCGCAGCTCTATGTCGTCAATGAAGACGTGCGATTGGCCGGCGCGGAACTCGCCCGCGCCGTGATCGGCCGCATCGCCGGCCGCGACATTGCTTCGCTGCAGAGTCTCAGCAAGCCGAGCGCGGTCGAGGCCCACGAGACATCCGCAATATCCAACGCCTGAGACGGCCCCTCACCCTTACCCTCTCCCCGTGAAGTACGGGGAGAGGGAGGGCATCAGCGTAGAGCCCTTCCCCCTATGCCCAATGGAGCGACGGCGCCGAAGCTGCGCCCTTCTCCCCGTAATGACGGGGAGAAGGTGCCGGCAGGCGGATGAGGGGCGGCGCCAACCTTCGCCCCTGCCACGCTACCCTTCGCTGCCCCACGGACCGTGGAACGCACCCGGCGCATCGATGCGCTCGAAGCCGTGGGCGCCGAAGAAATCGCGCTGCGCCTGGGTCAGGTCGGTCGAACCTCGACCCTGGCGATAGCCATCGAAATAGGCGAGCGCTGACGACAGTGCCGGCACCGGCAGTCCGGCCTCGGCAGCGCGGGCGACGATGCGGCGCAGCGAGGGATGCGCCTTGCCCATCATGTCAACGAAGGCCGGCACCATCAGGAGATTGGTCGACGGATCGGCCTTGCCAAAGGCTTCGGCGATGGTGTCGAGGAACTGCGAACGGATGATGCAGCCGGCGCGCCAGATCTTGGCGATCGTCGGCATCGGCAGGTTCCAGCCGAACTCCCTGGAGGCTGCGGCCATCACCGCGAATCCTTGCGCATAGGCAGCGATCTTGCCGGCGAACAATGCAAGCTCGAGATCGCCGAGCACCTCATCCTTGCCGCCTGTAAACTTGAGCGTGTTTTTGCCATAAGCCTTTTCCGCCGCCAGCCGCTCGTCCTTCATCGACGACATCACACGCGCGGCCACCGCCGCCTCGATCGCCGTCGCGGGAACACCAAGCTGCTGCGCTTCGATCACCGACCATTTGCCGGTGCCCTTCTGGCCGGCGCGGTCGAGGATGATGTCGACGACCGGGCGGCCGGTCTTGGGGTCGTCGGCTTCGAGCACGGAGGCGGTGATCTCGATCAGATAGGATTCGAGACGGCCCTTGTTCCAGCCGGCGAAAACAGGAGCGATCTCTTTCGGCTTCATGCTAAGCCCATCGCGCAGGATGCCGTAGATCTCGGCGATCATCTGCATGTCAGCATATTCGATGCCGTTGTGGATGGTCTTGACGAAATGGCCGGCACCGTCGGTGCCGAGCCAGGCCGCGCAGGGCTCGCCCTTGAACTTGGCCGAGATCGCGGTCAGCACGCCTTCGACACGTTTGTAGGATTCGGGCGTACCCCCGACCATGATCGAGGGGCCGTGGCGCGCGCCCTCCTCGCCGCCTGAAACGCCCATGCCGATGAAGGTCAGGCCCGAACCCTCGAGTTCCTTGAAACGGCGCATGGTGTCGCGGAAATTGGCGTTGCCGGCATCGATGATGATGTCGTTGGCCGACATGACGCCGCGCAGTGCAGCGATCTGCTCGTCAACCGGGGTCCCCGCCAGCACCATGATGATGACGGGACGCGGCGGCCGGATGGCGGCGGTCAACTCCTCGATCGAGGCGCAGGGCACAACCATGTCGCGCAGCGCACCGGCCGATTCGACAAACGCCTGCGTGCGCGCCGGCGTGCGGTTGAAGACGGCGATGCGATGGCCTTTTTCGGCGATGTTGAGCGCCAGGTTCGAGCCCATCGTGCCCAATCCGATCAGTCCGATTTCGGCTTTTTCCATGGTCGCTATCCTGTCTGCTGATTTCACGTGCCAGAGGTGGCGGCATGATTGACCGCGCCCGGGCCGAGGTCAACTCGCGGCTCGTCGCGCATCTGTGTGCGGCCGATCAACTCGTCGTGCCTTGGCCAAAGGGCACTGTGGACGCGCTAGTCCTTACGGCGGCGTCCGTAGAGCTCGAGCCGGTGGTGGACGATGTCATAGCCAAGCTGGCGGGCGATTTCCTGCTGCAGCTGCTCGATGCGGTCGGAGCGGAACTCGATGACGTCGCCGGTGTCGATGTCGATCAGATGGTCGTGATGATCGCCGCCTGCCTGCTCGAAGCGCGACGGACCGCCCTCGAAGGCATGGCGGTGGATCGCCCCCATTTCCTCAAGAAGCTTCATCGTCCTGTAGACAGTCGACAACGAGATGCTCTTGTCGATGGTCTCGGCGCGGCGGAAGATTTCAAGCGCGTCGGGATGGTCCTCGGTCTCGCCCAGGATGCCCAGGATGATCTTGCGCGGACGCGTGATGCGGATGCCCGCCTTGCGCAACGCCTTTTCGTAGTCGGGCTTCTTGGAAACAGGCTTTTTGGCGGTCTTCATCATGGCTCGACTATGTGCCAGATGACACCCAGTTGCAAAAGATTATCTATGCGTTCATCCCCAGAAGAAGGGGTGGAGTGCGTTCATTCACAAGAACGCGGTCATCCCGGGCGTGGAGAAACTGGGCGCTCTATCCACACGGGTTGCTGACAAAAGGCGACAATTTGGGTGGTTCTGGACCGTGGTTGCAGCTCCAACTTCACGGCATGGATCCCCGGGCCTCCGCACGTCGCTGCGCTCCTGCTCCGCCCGAGGATGACGAATGCATTGGTGGGCGACGCTAATCGCGGACGTCAGCGATTCGGCAGCAGCCACCTTTTATTTGCGCGTATTCCCGGCATTTTTCCTGCCAAGCTCCATTATTGGATTCTGGCCGAAGGCCAATATGCATTCGTCATCCTCGGGCGGAGCAGGAGCGCAGCGACGTGCGGAGGCCCGGGGATCCATGCCGTGACCATTCCGCTATGCTAACGGTCACAGGCAACTTCGTGATTGTTGCGCTCCTCGCCAACCCGCTTTCATGCCGGCTATTCGACGCCCAAGAAGAATCTTCCGGCGTGGAAAAGCCTTCCATCAGTCAATCAAAATCCGCCGGCGCAGCGGTGGGTTAATTTAGCCTCGAAGCTCAGCCCGACTTGCCCTCTTCCTCAAACGTCACCGCGACATCGGCATTGGCCGACAGGCGCACCTTGTTGCCTTCGGTTTCGGCGACGAGGGCGGTGGAGATGTAATGATGGTGGCCACGGTGGCTGCCTTCGCCGCTGTCCTGCCTGGTCAGCTTGATGCGGCCGTTCTCGACCTTGTCGACGGTGCCGATGTGGACGCCGTCGGCGCCAATGACTTCCATATGCTCGCGAATTCCTGAAGTGGCTGACACGATGGTTCTCCTTGGTTGGGATTGGCAAGGACCACAACGCGCCAACCCAAGATAGGATGCGAGCCGGGGCTCAAAAGGCATTGGTGCAGCGCTTTTATGCCGTCTAGTTGCAAACGATTTGCAATTGCATTGACAAGGATGCGACGTGCCATTAGGTAAGGCATCGTATCCGCCGCCCATTCGGCGCGGCATTCCTGGACGGGATTTCCATGACAGCGTTTCGCACTACCCTTGCCGCCATCGCCATGTTGGGGGCCATGCTCGGACTTTCGGCCTGCTCGCAAGAGAGCGAAGCGGGCGGCAAGATGAAGGTCGTGACCACCTTTACCGTCATCGCCGACATCGCCCGCAACGTCGCCGGCGACGCGGCGGACGTGGAATCGATCACCAAGCCCAATGCCGAGATTCACAATTACCAGCCGACGCCGGGCGACATCATCCGCGCCCAGAAGGCCGACCTGGTGCTGTGGAACGGGTTGAACCTCGAATTGTGGTTCCAGAAGTTCTTCGACAATCTCGACGGCGTCACGCAAGCCGTGGTGTCCGACGGCGTCGCCCCCATGGGCATCGCCGAGGGCCCCTATACCGGCAAGCCCAACCCGCATGCCTGGATGTCGCCCGAGGCGGCACTCATCTATGTCGAAAACATCCGCAAGGCCTTTGCCGACAAGGACCCCAAGAATGCTGAGGTCTACGCCAAAAACGCTGCTGCCTATGCCGACAAGATCAAGGCAACTGTCGCGCCGATCCATAAGGCCATCGAGACCATTCCCGAACAGCGGCGCTGGCTTGCCACCAGCGAAGGCGCGTTTTCCTATCTGGCGCGCGACTTCGGCCTGAAGGAGGTTTATCTTTGGCCGATCAACGCCGACCAGCAAGGCACGCCCCAGCAGGTGCGCAAGGTGATCGACCTCGTCAAGGCCAACGGCATTCCGGCCGTGTTCAGCGAAAGCACGGTGTCGTCGAAGCCCGCCGAGCAGGTGGCGCGGGAGACCGGCGCCAAATATGGCGGCGTGCTCTATGTCGACTCGCTGAGCGATGCCAGCGGCCCAGTGCCGACCTATCTCGACCTGTTGAAAGTCACCACCGAAACCATCGTCAAGGGTCTTGCCCAATGAACGTGCCGCTGAAAGGGCGCCCTTCCACGACAACGCAGGCTGCTGAAGGCCTGCGTGTCGACAACATCTCGGTGACCTACCGCAACGGCCACACCGCCCTTCGCAACGCCTCCTTCGCCATTCCGCGCGGCACCATCACCGCACTTGTCGGCGTCAACGGCTCAGGGAAGTCGACCCTGTTCAAGTCGATCATGGGCTTCGTTCCGCTGGCCACAGGCAGCGTTTCGATATTCGGCGAGCCGGCGCGCGAAGCGTTGAAGAAGAACCTCGTTGCCTATGTGCCGCAGAGCGAGGATGTCGACTGGAACTTTCCCGTGCTGGTCGAAGACGTGGTCATGATGGGCCGCTACGGCCACATGAACTTCTTTCGCATGACCCGCACCATCGACCGCGAGGCGGTAGATGCGGCCCTCGAACGCGTCGGCATGGCCGATTTCCGCAAGCGCCAGATCGGCGAACTCTCCGGAGGTCAGAAGAAGCGCGTCTTCCTTGCCCGCGCGCTTGCCCAGGAGGGCGAGATCATCCTGCTCGACGAACCGTTCACCGGCGTCGACGTGCGCACCGAAGAGGCGATCATCACTCTGTTACAGGGCCTGCGCGACGAAGGCCGGGTGATGCTGGTGTCGACGCACAATCTGGGCTCGGTGCCGCGTTTCTGCGACCGCGCCGTACTGGTCAACCGCACCGTTCTTGCCTCCGGACTGACGGAGGAAACCTTCACCAAGGCCAATCTCGAAAAGGCCTTTGGCGGGGTGCTGCGCCAGTTCATCCTCGGCGGTTCCGAACTGCATCAAGACGCCGCCGATACGCGCCAGGTGACAGTGCTGACCGACGACGAGCGACCCTTCGTCATCTATGGCGACGACGCCGGGAAAGACGCAGCTGCCAAAAAGGGCGGGCGCAAGAAATGATCGCCACGCTCTTGGAGCCGTTCGGCTACGGCTACATGCTCAACGCCATGTGGGTGTCCGCCCTTGTCGGCGGCGTCTGCGCCTTCCTCTCGGCCTATCTGATGCTGAAGGGCTGGTCGCTGATCGGCGACGCGCTCTCGCATTCCATCGTGCCGGGCGTTGCCGGCGCCTACATGCTCAGCCTGCCGTTTGCGCTCGGCGCGTTCATTTCCGGCGGGCTTGCGGCTGGTGCCATGCTGTTCCTCAACCAGCGCACCAAGCTCAAGGAAGACGCCATCATCGGGCTGATCTTCACCTCGTTCTTCGGGCTTGGGCTGTTCATGATCTCGCTGTCGCCGGCCTCGGTGAACATCCAGACCATCGTGCTCGGCAACATCCTGGCGATCACGCCTTCCGACACGCTGCAGCTGGTGCTGATCGGCGGCATCTCGCTCGCCATCCTGCTTGCCAAATGGAAGGACCTGATGGTCGCCTTTTTCGACGAGAACCATGCGCGTTCGATCGGGCTCAAGCCCGATTTGCTCAAGGTGCTGTTCTTTATGCTGCTGTCGGCCTCGACAGTTGCGGCGCTGCAAACCGTCGGCGCCTTCCTCGTCATCGCCATGGTGGTGACGCCAGGCGCAACGGCCTATCTTCTCACCGACCGGTTTCCGCGTCTGATCATGATCAGCGTCGCCATCGGCAGCGTGACGAGCTTCGTCGGCGCCTATGCCAGCTATTTCCTCGACGGTGCGACTGGAGGCATCATTGTTGTCGCCCAGACGCTGATCTTCCTGATCGCCTTTGTCTTCGCGCCCAAGCATGGACTGCTCGCCTCGCGAAAGCGGGCAAGGCAAGCGCTGGAGGCGGGGGCATGAGCAGCTATCCACCCGTAACAGCTGCCCCTCACCCTTACCCTCTCCCCGTGAAGGACAGGGAGAGGGGGGCGTCGGCGTTGCAACTGCGCCCTTCTCCCCGTTGCTCACGGGGAGAAGGTGCCGGCAGGCGGATGAGGGGCGAACAATCATGATCGAAACCCTGACCCTGCCCTTCGCATTCCCATTCATGCAGCAGGCGTTCGTCATCGCGCTGCTTGTGGCGGTGCCGATGGCGCTTTTGTCGTGCTTCCTGGTGCTCAAGGGCTGGTCGCTGATGGGCGATGCCATCAGCCATGCCGTGCTGCCGGGTGTGGTGCTGGCCTATATCGCCGGCTTGCCGCTGGCGGTGGGTGCCTTCGCCGCCGGCATGACCTGCGCGCTGGCGACCGGCTATCTCAAGCAAAACAGCCGGATCAAGGAAGACACCGTCATGGGCATCGTCTTTTCCGGCATGTTCGGCCTCGGCATCGTGCTCTACACCAAGATCCAGACCGATGTGCATCTCGACCATATATTGTTCGGCGACATGCTGGGCGTGAGCTGGAGCGATGTCGGCCAGACGGCTGTCATCGCGCTGATCGCCACTGGTGCGATCGGCCTGTTTCGCCGGGATCTGTTACTGCACGCCTTCGACCCGCAGCACGCGCAAGCCATCGGCCTGCCGGTTAAACTGTTGCATTACGGACTGCTGTCGATCCTGTCGCTGACCATCGTCGGCGCGCTCAAGGCCGTCGGCATCATCATCGCCATTGCGATGCTGATCGCACCGGGCGCGATAGCATACCTGCTCACCGACCGCTTCGAGCGCATGCTGCTGGTTTCGGTGCTGGTGGCGGTGTTGTGCTCGTTCTTTGGCGTCTATCTCAGCTTCTTCATCGACAGCGCGCCGGCACCGACAATCGTGCTTTTGATGAGCCTGACCTTCGTCGCCGCTTTCTTCATCTCGAAGCGGCGGACAGCGCTGCGGGAGCGACAGGTGATGGTGGAATGAGGGACAAGGCGTCTTAGTGCCTTGAGGCGTTGAGCCGGCAAGGAGTACCCCCACCCCTAACCCCTCCCCACAAGGGGGAGGGGGATTTTTGCTGCGTTCCCGCCAGCTTCCAGCGGGCAAGGGCAATCCGGCTGCGATGGCTGCGCCGCAAGTTCCCCTCCCCCTTGTGGGGAGGGGTTAGGGGTGGGGGTACGTTCAAGAAGGATCGTGCGGAACTGGTGCCTAGGCCGCAACCGCCGTGCGGCGGCGGGCAAAGGAATGTCCGTCGGCGTCGAAAATGTGCAACTCGTGGGGGCTGGCGGCCAGGCGGATGACAGCGCCGCGCTTGACCTCGACATTGCCCGGAAGCTTGGCCACCAGTGGCTGATCGGCGCGGCCGATGTCGACATAAACCAGCTGAACCTCGCCCAGCTGCTCGACATAATCGACAAGCCCTTCGAACAGATAATCGTCGCTGGTCGCGACGTAGAGGTCCTCTGGCCGCACGCCGAAGCTCACCGCCTTGCCCTGGGCCTCGGCGGGCGTTGCCACCGGCACCGGCGTCTTGCGGCCGCCGACGTGGCTGACCAGACTGGTCTCGCCCGTCCTGTCGATGGTGCCGCCAACGATGTTCATCGCCGGCGAGCCGATGAACTGGGCGACGAACAGGTTGCCGGGATGCTTGTAGAGCTCCATCGGCGTGCCGACCTGCTCGATGCGGCCGTCCTTGAGCACGACGATGCGGTCGGCCAGCGTCATCGCCTCGACCTGGTCGTGGGTGACGTAGATCATCGTGGTGTTGGGCATCGATTCCTTGAGCTTGGCGATCTCGATGCGGGTGGCGACGCGCAGGGCTGCGTCGAGGTTCGACAGCGGCTCGTCGAACAGAAATACCTTGGGGTTGCGCACGATGGCGCGGCCAATGGCGACGCGCTGGCGCTGGCCACCCGACATCGCCTTGGGCAGGCGGTCGAGATATTTGGTCAGCTGCAGGATTTCGGCCGCCGCGCGGACGCGCTTGTCGATCTCGGCCTTGCTTTCCTTGGCAATCTTCATGCCGAAGGCCATGTTGTCGTAGACCGTCATGTGCGGGTAGAGCGCGTAGGACTGGAACACCATGGCGATGCCGCGCTTGGACGGCGGCACGTCGTTGACCTTCTCGCCGGCGATCTCCAGCGTGCCGCCGGAAATCTCCTCAAGGCCTGCGATCGAACGCAAAAGCGTCGACTTTCCGCAGCCCGAGGGACCGACGAAAACGATGAACTCGCCGGATTTGATGTCGAGGTCGATGCCGTGGAGAATGTGCAGATTGCCGTAAGACTTCTTGACGTCCCTGAGCGTTAGATCGGCCATGATTTCCTCCCAGATTTCTTTTTCCGGTGGTCAGACGAAGCGCCCGAACCAGGCACCGTAACCGCCGAGCCGGACTGCGCCGGCATTTGCATTTCCATCGAGCCCATGTCCCGCCAAGGGCTGCAGGCCTCGACCTCCGAGATCAACGTTAGCCGCTGTGCTGCCAAGATTGAAGACGCAGACGATCTCTTCGTTGCCCTCGCGCCGGGTGAAGGCGACGGTGTCGCCGTCGGCCTTGAGGAACGAGATGTCGCCCTTGGCCAATGCCGGATGCGCGCGGCGGAAGGCGAGGAAGCGGCGGTAATGTTCGAGCAGCGAGGCGGCATCGCCTTCCTGCGTGTCGACCGCCTTGGCAAGGTGATCCGCCGGCACCGGCAGCCACGGCTTGGCCGAGGAGAAGCCGCCATTCTTGGCATCCTTGTTCCACACCATCGGCGTGCGGCAGCCGTCGCGGCCCTTGAACTCGGGCCAGAAGCGGATGCCGTAGGGGTCCTGCAGGTCCTCGAAAGCGAGGCTGGCTTCGGTAAGGCCAAGTTCCTCGCCCTGATAGATGCAGACCGAGCCGCGCAGCGACATCATCAGCGCCGAGATGACCTTGAGATAGGCGGTGCGGTCGGCCTCGCCCATGCCCCAGCGCGAGGCGTGGCGGACGACATCGTGGTTGGAGAAAGCCCAGCACGACCAGCCGTCGCTGGCAGCCTTGCCGAAGTCTTCGAGCACGGTGCGGACCTTGGCGGCGGTGATCTTTTCCGGTGCCAGGAAATCAAAGGCGTAACACATCTGCACCTTGTCGCCTCCAGCAGTGTAGGAGGCGACGACCTCCAGCCCGCGTTGGGAATCCCCGACCTCGCCGACGGCGGCAGCCGCCGGATATTCGTCAAGCACGGCGCGGAAACGGGCGAGGAATTCGAGGTTTTCGGGCCTGCTCTTGTCGTAGATGTGGTCCTGGAAATTGTAGGGGTTCACCGCCGGTGCCGTCTGGTCGTTGCGCTCTTCCGGCGGCAGTGCGGGATTGTCTTCCAGCCCGGCCGAGTGGAAGTAGAAATTGATGGTGTCGAGGCGGAAGCCATCGACACCGCGCTCGAGCCAGAAGCGGGTGACGTCGAGCAGCGCGTCCTGGACGTCGCGGTTGTGGAAGTTGAGATCGGGCTGCTCGGACAGGAAGTTGTGCAGGTAATACTGCATCCGGCGCGTGTCCCACTGCCAGGCCGAGCCGCCGAAGATCGACAGCCAGTTGTTGGGCGGGCTGCCGTCGGGCTTGGCGTCGGCCCAGACGTACCAGTCGGCCTTGGGATTGTCGCGGCTCGCGCGGCTTTCCTTGAACCAGGGGTGCAGGTCGGAGGTGTGCGAGATGACGCCGTCGATCATCACCTTGAGGCCGAGGCGATGGGCTTCCGCGATCATCGCATCGAAGTCGGCCAGCGTGCCGAACATCGGGTCGATGTCGAGATAATCGGAGATGTCGTAGCCAAAATCCTTCATCGGCGACTTGAAGAAGGGCGAGATCCAGACCGCGTCCGCGCCAAGGGAAGCGATGTGCGGCAGGCGGTCGATGATGCCCTTGAGGTCGCCGATGCCATCGCCATTCGAATCCTGGAAGCTGCGGGGGTAGATCTGGTAGATCACCGCCCCCCGCCACCAGTCGCGATCGACGGCAGTTTCAGGGTTTTCGTTTCTGCGCATTGCGGCTTGCATGGAGCTAGCCTCCCTTGACTGAACCCGCGAGCAGCCCGCGGACGAAATAACGTTGGAGCGAGAAGAACACGATCAACGGCACGATGATGGTGACGAAGGCCGAGGTGGTGAGGATTTCCCAGTCACCGCCGCGCGAGCCGAGAAGCGCGTTGAGCTTGCCGGTCAGCACCAGCTGGTCGGAGCCGCTGCCCAGGAACACCATCGCCACCAGGAGGTCGTTCCAGACCCACAGGAACTGGAAGATGGCGAAGGATGCGAGTACCGGGAAGGACAGCGGCAGCACGATCTTGACGAAGATCTCGAAGTCGCTGGCACCATCGATGCGGGCCGACTCCATGATCTCACGTGGCAGGCCGGCGATGTAGCTGCGCAAGAGGTAGATGGCGAAGGGCAGACCGAAGCCGGTATGCGCCAGCCATATGCCGAGATAGGTCTTGGACGGCACCCCAAAGAACAGGCCGACGCCATTGTAGAGCTTGAGCAGCGGGATCAGCGACATCTGCAGCGGCACGACCAGCAGGCCGATGATGACGGCGATCAGCAAAGCGCGTCCGGGAAAGCGCATCCAGGCGAGCGCATAAGCGGCATAGGCCGCGATCAGGATCGGGATGATGGTGGCGGGGATCGTCACCGTCAGCGAGTTGATGAAGGAGCGGCCGATGCCCTCTGAAAACAGCACTGTGTTGTAGTTGTCGGTGGTGAAGCGCGGCGGCGACGAGGCCGAGAAATAGACGCGCTGGCCACGGGCGTTTTCGAAGGCCTTGGGCGAGGTCATGACATAAGAACCGTCGTCGTTGACCTGGAGCGTGACACCATCGCCGAGATCGGCAGCCGTGCCGGCGGCAAACTGCGTCGGCTGCTGCGCCTTGGCGCCGAAGGCGGTGACGGTGCGGGCGTCGCCGGCACCAAACAGATTGCCCATGATCAGGAACTTGCCGTCCTTCTCAACCTGCTTGTCGGCGGCTTCGGTGCGCCCCGCTTCGGTCTGCGACGAGGTCGCGAGCGACGTCCACCAGCCGGAGACGATGAGCTGGTCCTTGTCGCGCAGCGAGCTGACCAGGATGCCGAGAGTCGGGATTGTCCAGATCGCGACGAAAACGAACACGGCGATGTGGACGCCGAAGCGACTGATGAAAGACCTTCCGCTTGCACTGGCCATGTCAGTGTCCTCCCCCGCCTTCGCGATTGGCCTGGCGGATGTTCCAGATCATGATCGGAACAACGGCCATCATGATGATGACGGCGATGGCCGCGCCGCGCCCGAAATCACCGCCGCCACGGAACATCCAGTCAAACATCAGATTGGCCAGCACCTGGCTGTTCCACTGGCCGTTGGTCATGGTCAAGACGATGTCGAAGACCTTAAGCACCAGGATGGTGATGGTGGTCCAGACAACGGCGATGGTGCCCCAGATCTGCGGCACCATGATCTTCCAGAAGATCTGGAACGGATTGGCCCCATCGATGACGGCCGCCTCGATGGTTTCCTCAGGGATCCCGCGCAGGGCCGACGACAGGATGACCATGGCAAAGCCGGTCTGGATCCAGATCAGGATGACCATCAGGAAGAAATTGTTCCAGAACGGGGTCGAAATCCACACCTGCGGGTTGCCGCCGAAATACTGCACGGCGGCGTTCAGGATGCCGATCTGGGTCTGGCCCTCGGCGCGGTATTCGTAGACGAATTTCCAGATGACGCTGGCGCCGACAAACGAGATGGCAAGCGGCAGGAAGACCAGGCTCTTGGCGATATTGCCCCACCAGATCTTGTCGGTGAGCACGGCGATGATCAGGCCGAAGAAGGTGCAGGCGGCCGGCACGACAGCGAGCCAAAGCAGGTTGTTCAAGATCGAATTTCGAAATTCGCGGTCGCCGAAAGCCCAGCTGTAATTGGCGAGGCCAACGAAGTTTTCGCCGCCGCGGTCCATGACCGAGAGCCTCAGCGTTTCGATCACCGGATAGACGAGATAGACGGTGACGATCAGCATGGCCGGGCCGACGAACAGCCATGGCCGGATCAGGCCCTGGCGGCGCAGATTGTCGATGGCGGCGGCACCCGAGACGCCGCGCGAGGGAAAGATGATGTCGACAAGCTTGTTTGCGCCCCAGAAATAGGCAACGCAGCCGCCGACGCCGACAATGACTGTGAAGATGGCCGAAAGTATCTGTGCCGTCATGGGATTAGTCCCTTTTCAACGGGCTGATTTGCCTGGACCACGTCTAGAAGATCAAAAGATCCCTCTCATCCGGCCGCTTCGCGGCCACCTTCTCCCCACTCGGGGAGAAGAGGGAGGCGGCACCCTTACCTGTCTCCTCTCCCCCAGCGGGGAGAGGTAGCCCTGAGCTTGTTGAAGGCAGGGCTGGTGAAGGGGGTGCTTCAGCGAGCCGGTTACTTGATCGCGTCCCAGCTCTTCTGGATGTCGGCTGCGACATCGGCTGCCGGCTTGCCGCCAACCAGGTCGATCATGCCGGTCCAGAAGGCGCCGGCGCCGATCTTGCCGGGCATCAGGTCAGAGCCATCGAAGCGGAAGGTCGAGGCGTTGACCAGGATTTCGCCCTGCTTCTTCAGCGCCTCGCTGCTGTAGATGTCCTTGTTGACGCTCTTCAGAGGGGTGACGAAGCTCTTCTGCGCCATCCACAATTCATGCGCGAGCGGCAGCTGCAGGAACTTGATGAACTCGCGCGAAGCCTTGGAGTCCTTGGCGATCATGACCAGCGTGCCGGCGCCCAGCACCGGATTGCCGAGTTCCGGCTTGGAGGCATAGGGCGGAAAGTAGAAGAAATCCGCGTCCTGGCCGAGCTTGGTGCCTTCCGGGAAGAAGGACGGGATGAACGATGCCTGATGGTGCAGGTAGCACTTCGGCGGCACCGCGAAGAGGCCTTTCGGGCTGTCGCGGAAGTCTGTCGCCGCAACGGCCGCGGCACCGCCGTCCACCATCTTGTCGTCGGTGGCGATCTTGGCGAAGATGTCGATGGCGGCAACCACCTTGGGATCGTTGAACGGAATCTCGTTCTTCACCCACTGGTCGTAGACTTCCGGCGTCTGGGTGCGCAGCATGATGTCTTCGACCCAATCGGTGGCCGGCCAGCCGGTTGCGCCGCCGGAACCCAGGCCGATGCACCACGGCTTGCCGCCATCGGCGATGATCTTCTGCTCGAGTTCGGCCAGCTCCTCCTGAGTTGTGGGAACCTTGTAACCGGCCTCTTCGAAATTGTCGGGCGAATACCAGATCAGCGACTTCACGTCGGCCTTGTAGGGAAAGGCGAAGAAGCCGGGCTTGCCGTCCTTGTCCTTGAAGGTGCCGAGATCGACCCAGGACTGGCCGGCGCCGTAATTCTCCTTGATCCAGGTGGCGACGTCGTCGCCGAGCGGGGTGAGCAGGCCCTTGGAGGCCAGATCCTGGATCAGGCCGGGCTGCGGCAGGATGGCGATGTTGGGCGGGCTGCCGGCCTGGGTGTCGATGACGATCTGCTGTTCGTAATTCTCCGACGACGAATATTTGATCGTGGCGCCGGTGGCCTCGCTGAAATATTCGAACACCGAGCCCGCCAGCGCTTCGTCCTCGCCGCGCCACGGCCCGAAGATCGAGAGCGTCTCGCCCTTCAGGTCGACCTTCTTGAGTTCGTCTAAATTGGCCCAGGTGAAACGGGCGTCCTCGCCCGGCTTGAACTTCAGCTCCGCCGACGCCGGCGCGCTCAGGGCGACGGCGGCAAAAGCCACACCCAGCAACAGGGACTTCCTCATGGTCTTCCTCCCAGTGGATCGAAAACTCCGGACGGAACCTCCATTCCGCCCGCCTGCACCGCTCCGACTGTGCCTCAGTCCTGCGCAAGCTGCAACCGCATCACGCAACGGCATTTCAAAGCGCTTTGGCTAACTTCATCACGCCATTAGAATCGAAAAGAGTCAAGAGCACCGGCAGGCTAATCGATTTAGAAACCGCCCATATATGCGCCGCAACATGCTTTTTGGCGGTGCAGCAGCAAATTTCGCTTCAAACCAGGCATTTGCGCGCCTATTCTTGCTGGCGTGACGTGCCTGGACCGCCTAACAACCGGGCGAAGCCAGATTGAAAGCGCTTTGGGAATCGGAGCCGAGGTGAACCTCAAACAGCTGTCGTTGATGCTCGAACTTTCTCAGACGACGGTGAGCCGCGCGCTGAACGGCTATCCCGAGGTCAGCGAGGATACGCGCCGCCGCGTGATGGACGCCGCCAAGCGCCACGGCTACCGGCCAAACCCGAGCGCGCGCAGGCTGGCGACAGGCAAGGCCGGCATGATCGGCTACGTCATGCCGACGGGGGCCGCCGTCGACATCGATCCGCATTTCGTCGAGTTCCTCTCGGGCCTCGGCGACTATGCGCGTGGCCACGAACTCGATCTGGTGCTGAGCCCGGCGGACGCCGCAGACGAGGAGACGACCTACAGGCGCATCGTCGCCAACAAGCAGGTCGACGCGCTCTACATCTCAGCCCCTCGCGGCGCCGACAAACGCGTCGCACTTGCCAACCAGCTCGGCATCCCCTTCATCGTGCATGGCCGCAGCGAAGGGCTCGACTTCGACTATCCGTTCATCGACATCGACAATGAGGGCGCCTTCCATGATGCGACGCGGCTGCTTGTCCAGCTCGGCCATCGCCGCGTCGGGCTGATCAATGGCGACGACACCCAGACCTTCGCGATTTTCCGCGAGCGCGGGGTCAGGCGGGCGTTGTCGGAAAGCGGGCTGGTGCTCGAACCCAGGCACATTCGCTCGCTGGCGATGACCGAGGAAAACGGCTATCGCGCCGCACGCGCCCTGCTGGAGGCGTCCGAGGCGCCGACGGCGATCGTCTGTTCGAGCCTGATCATGGCACTCGGCGTGGTCCGCGCGGCGCGCGACCTCAATTTGTCGCTGCCCCGCGACCTGTCACTGGTGAGCCACGACGACGTTTTCCCCTGGCTGCGGCCGGAGCATTTTTCGGTGCCCCTGACCACGACGCGCTCGTCGATCCGCGCCGCCGGCGCGCGCGTCGCCGAACGGCTGGCGGCGCGGATCTCTGGGCTGGAGGACGGCGCGCGCGGCGAGGTCTGGCCCGTCGATCTGGTGGTCAGGGGTTCGATCGCGGGGGTGAGGTAGGGCTAGTGTTTGGGGGACTGACTGGACCGTAGTGAAGCTTGATACCTCACGGCATGGATCCCCGAGATCTACGCACTCGCTACGCTCGCGCTTCGACTCGAGGATGACGGAGGCATGGGGACAGGTCTCAAATCGCAAACGATGGAGATTGGCGGAAGAGTCCGATGAAGCTCGTCATCCTCGAGTCGAAGCGCGAGCGTAGCGAGTGCGTAGATCTCGGGGATCCATGCCTCGACAGGGCCGCATCTGGACGGTCCAATCAGCCTTTGCCCCTGCTCCGTCCCCAAGCTAAATCTTGGTGGCGCCACCATGGTTGGCCGGCAGCGAGCGCGCGCGCAGCGGAGCGACCGAAGCGTGGCGCTGGAAGGTTTCCTCTTCAAGCGCTTCGACCTTGTGGTTGGGCAGGTCCGACAACAGCCCCGCGACACGCGTAAAGGACTGTTCGAGCGCCCTTTCCTTGATCACGCCAGCCTTCAGGCCAGCCGACATGTAGTCGATCATGCGCAGGATGACATCGGTGTCGGCCCAGTAGGCGCACATGCACAGCAGGTCGCAGCCGGCATTGATGATGCTGGTCGTCGTCTCGGGCTTATCGAGCTTGTCCGAGATCGCCTTCATGCCGAGATCGTCGCTGACCACCACGCCCTCGTAGCCAAGCTCCTTGCGCAGAATGTCCTGCAGGATGACGCGCGACATCGTCGCCGGGATACCCGGATCGACCTGCGAAATGACGATATGGGCGGTCATGATCATGCGCGTTGCGGCATCGTTGAAATGGCGGAACGCTTCGAGCTCGCGGCTGCGGAACGTCTTGGGATCGACGTCGATGACGGGCAGCGAATAGTGCGAATCCACCGCCGTGTCGCCATGGCCGGGGAAATGCTTGGGACAGCCCAACACGCCCTCAGCCTGCAGCGCGTCGAGGAACTCGCGCGCCGCCGGCACCACATCTTGCGGCGTCGTGCCGAACGAGCGCTGGCCGATGACAGGATTGGCCGGGTTCGAATTGACGTCGACGACGGGGGCGAAATTGACGTTGAAGCCGAGCGAACGCAGCTCGATGCCCATCGCCTTGCCGACATCGGCGGCCTGCATGGGCCATTCGCGCGCATAAGCGAATGGCGTGATCGGTGCCGGTGGGCGCAGCACGCCGCCGCCTTCATGGTCGATCGAAATGATGACCTCGTCACGCTCGATATATTCGCGCACGTCGCTCAGCAGCTTGGCGTGGTTTTCCAGCCAGTCCTCATAAGGCGCGTCGGGGAGGAAATTGGCGCGGAACAGCACGACACCGGCCGGCTTGAGCAGCGACAAAAGCCGCTTGTCCTTGTCGCCGAGCACATGTCCCGGCTGCAGGCCGATAAGGAACCGATGTCCAAAAGACGCAGGCCCGCGTCCGAGATCGAATGAGAGATCCATGCTTTGCCAACTCCGCCGGGATGTCAGGTGCCCTGTTTGTGGCAGCCTGATCCAAACAAGTCCTTAGTGCATGAGCTGAAAAAGCGGAATCGGTTTTCGAAATTGCGGGGTTCAAAATCGGGCGGCCGGCATGGTGCCAGCCGCCCGAACCGCTATGCGCTTGCGTCCTGGCGCGCGGCGGCCAGCTCGCCTGCCGCGCGGTCCGCCTCGGTGACCGAGGTGAACCGCTTCAGGCGGCGGGCAAACCAGGCGTTGAGGTCGTCCATGGTCGCGAACATCACAGGCACGACCACAAGGGAGAGCAGCGTCGAGGTGATCAGCCCGCCGATCACGGCAACCGCCATCGGCGCGCGGAAACTCGCATCGGCGCCGAAGCCGATCGCCGCCGGCATCATGCCGGCCACCATGGCGATCGTGGTCATGATGATCGGGCGGGCGCGGGTCATGCCTGCCTTCATCAGGGCCGCGCGCCGGTCCATCCCTTCGGCCCGGCATTCGATGGCGTAGTCGACAAGCAGGATCGAGTTCTTGCAGACGATGCCCATCAGCATCAGGATGCCGATCGTTGAGGAGAGATCGAGCGCGGCGCCATAAGCGAGCAGCGCCAAAGCCGCGCCGCCGAGCGACAGCGGCAAGGCTATCAGGATGGTGACCGGCTGCAAGAAGTTCCTGAACAACAGCACCAGCACCGCCATGACCATCAGGATGCCCGCCACCAGCGCCTGCGCGAAGCCGCGGAACATCTGCGTCATCTCTTCGGCCGCGCCATATTCGATATGGCTGACGCTTGCGGGCAGGTTCTTCAGCGCCGGCAATGCCGACACCGCCTTCATCGCATCGCCAAACACCACGCCATTCAGATTGGCTTCGACCGCGACCAGGCGCTTGCGGTCGAGCCGTTCGACCTTGCCTTCCTCGGCGCCGAAGGAGATATCGGCGACCGAGGTCAGCGGCACCACCTTGCCGTCGGCCGTGCCGACACGCAGCTTGCGCAAGGTTTCGAGATCGCCCCGCGCCGACTTGTCGAGCAGCACCCTTATCGGCACCAGCCGGTCGCCGAGGTTGAACTGCGCCGAATTGGAGTCGGTTTCGCCAAGCGTGGCGATGCGCGCGACGGTGCCCAGCGACACCACCGAAACGCCGAGCCGGGCCGCCTCGTCCAGGCGCGGCTTGACCAAAAGCTCAGGCGCCAGCGGTGCCTGGTTGGACAGCACATTGGTCAGTTCCGGCATCAGGCGCATTTCGGCTTCGAGCTGGTGGGCGGCCCTGTTCAGCTCCTCGGGATTGTTGCCGGCCAGATAGATCGAAACCTCCTTGCCGCCTGAATCCGAGACGAAGGTGAACTGGATGTCGGGCGTATTGGCCAGGATCGGACGCGCGGCGAGTTCGAACGACTTGCGGTCGAGTTCGCGCTCCTTGCGCGGCTTGAGCTTGATGTTCAATGTCACCTTGTTGACGTCGTCGGTGGTCACCAGCACGCTCGCCACATCCGGCCGCGCCCTCAGCTCGCGCACGATCTTGTCGGATACCCGCGCGGTTTCCTCCAGCCTCGTGCCGGGAGGCAATGTCACCTGCGCCGTCGAGACATTGCCGTCGCCGGTCGGCACGAAACCGGTCGGCAACTGGGTCAAAAGGAAGACCGAGCCGGCGAAAAACACAGCGACCAATGCAAAGGTCGTCTTGCGGTGATCGAGCGTCCAGCCGAGCACGGCGAGATAGTGCCGCGACAGCCGCGACGGCTCGGCCGCATGGCTGCCAGCCGCCTTCGGCTGCAGCAGATAGGCCGCCATCAATGGGGTGAGCAATCGCGCCACCACCAGCGAGATCAGCACGGCAACAGCCACCGTCACGCCGAACTGCCTGAAATATTGGCCGACAGCGCCGCCGATGAAACTGACCGGCGCGAACACCGCAACGATGGTCAAGGTTGTGGCGACAACCGCCAGGCCGATCGCATCGGCGCCTTCGATCGCCGCGAGATAGGGCCGTTTGCCCATGTCGACATAACGTTCGATGTTTTCGATCTCGACGATGGCATCGTCGACAAGGATGCCGATCACCAGTGTCAGCGCCAAAAGGCTGACACTGTTCAGGGTGTAGCCGAGCAACTCCATCACCCAGAAGGTCGGCAGGATCGACAGGGGCATCGCGACGGCCGCAATCAGCGTCGCGCGCCAGTTGCGCAGAAACAAAAACACCACAACGACCGTCAGCACGGCTCCCTCGACCAAGGCGGTCACCGCGGCGTTGTAGCTTTCCACAGTGTATTCGACGTTTGAGATGACCTCGTTGAACGCAACGTCCGGCGTCCGCGCCGCAATTTCGGCCAGGCGCCTGGTCACCGCATCGGCGACGACCGTATCGCTGTGGCCCTTGGCACGCGAGATGGAAAAGCCAACGACAGCCTCGCCGTTGAAGCGCGCGAAACCGCGCGGCTCGGCCGGCCCGTCCTTGATCGTGGCGATGTCGCGCAGCTGCACCCAGCGGTTTCCCGGCAGCGAGACCGAAAGGCCGGACAGTTCTTCGAGCGACTTTACCGAGCCCAGGGTGCGGATCGACTGTTCCCTTTCACCGATCTCGCCACGGCCGCTGGGTACGTTGACGTTGATCTGGCGCAGCGCCGAATTGACCTGGTCGGCCGTCACACCGAGCGCCAGCAGCCTGTCGGGGTCGAGCGAGACGGTGATTTCGCGGTTGACGCCGCCAAGGCGCTCGACCTTCTGCACGCCGGGCAGCGCGAGAAGCTCGCGGCTGATGGTGTCTTCGACAAACCACGACGCGTCGAGCACCGACATGTTGGGCGCCTGCATCGTGTAATACAGGATCGCGCCACCTTCGACATCGACACGCGTGACGATCGGCTCCTGGATCGATTGCGGCAGGTCGGACCTGACCTGGCCGACAGCCTCGCGCACATCGTTGGTCGCCCGGTCCGGGTCGACGCCGATCTTGAACTCGACAGTGGTCGTCGACACGCCATCCTTGATGGTCGAGCGGATGTGCTTGACCCCGGCGAGGCCTGACGCCGCCCCTTCAATGCGGCGCGTCACCTGGTTTTCCATCTCGGCGGGCGCGGCACTTGCCTGCGACACGGTGATGGTGACGATCGGAAACGACAGACTCGGATTGGCGTTGACCGGCAGGCGCAGGAACGACGCCAGACCGACAAGCGTCAGCACCAGGAACAAAACGATGGTGGGGATCGGCTTGCGGATCGCCCAGGCGGAAACATTGCTGATCATGGTCGGGTGCTTCCGGTGATGGCACCAATGTCGGTGGTTGTGACCGCGTCGCCTTCGCGCAGCGATGCGCCCGCCTTGGCGACAACAATGTCGCCGGCTTTCAGCCCGGCACGGATTTCGAGCCTGCCATTGTCGCGCAGGCCGGCCTCGACGGCCCGCCGGACGACTCGGCCGTGCTCGACCACGAAGACGGCGGTTTTGTCCGTGCCGCCATAAAGCAATGCCGAATCTGCGATGACGATGGCCTCGCGCTGGGCCACCACCACCTCGGCCCGGCCGAAGGCGCCGGGAAACAAGGCGGCATCGGTATCAAGGGCGATCCTGGCTCCGCCAAGACGGGTGTCGCGGTCGATCTTCGGTGTGATCAGGCGCACCTTGCCCCGGATCGCCTCATCCTTGCCCGGCAGCGAAACTTCGGCAGGCTGGCCAACCGCCAGCTGCGGCAGCTCGCGTTCGGGAATGTCGGCGGCAAGTTCGACCCTGCCCTCGCGGATCAGGCGGATCAGCGGTTCCGACCCGGTGAGCGCACCGGCATTGGCGTGGCGTTCGGAAACGACGCCGCCTACGGGTGCGACGATGACGGCGCGTTCGAGCAGCCGGCGGGACTCGGCGAGCTGGGCCTCGGCCTGGTTGAGTTCGGCTTGCGCCAAGGCAACGCCCTGGCGCTCGACGGCCTCGGTGGAAGCGCGATCGGCGAAAGCCTGGCTGGACATGTAACCCGACTGCCTGAGCGGCCCGGCGCGCTGGAGTGCCGCCAGGGCCTGCGCCGCCTTTGCCTGCTGCTGGGCAAGTGCTGCACTTGCCCGCGCCAGCCGCCCTTCGGATTCGCGCAACTGGTTGTCGCGCATCGCCGTCTCGAGCCTGACCAGAACCTGCCCTGATGTAACGCGGTCGCCGACCTCGACGTCGACGCTTGCGATACGCTGGTCTTGCAGCGGCGCGCCGACGGCGACCTCTTCGCGGGCAGCGAGAACACCGCTGAACGACAGCGTCCATTCGCTCATGCCGCTTGCAACGACGAAGGTCGACACCACGCGCTTGGCCGCCTCGGTCTGGACAGCGGCAGCGGTGGTGCCATCGGCAACGGAGTTCGCGCTGGCGGTCGCCATCAAGGTGATGGCCAGGGCTGCCGAGATGGATATTTGAAAGGGACGTGTCATGCTTGCGTGCTTTCCACGGTCTGGAAGGTTTCCGAAGCGATAGCGGCCGCCGGCCCTCCCCCTTGGCCGGTTCGCTTCTATTGTTGATGGATCAGTCCGATGACTGGGCCGCCTGCAGTTTCATGGCAGCGGCATGACAGGCGACCATTGCAGCAATCTGTCGCAACCGATTGCCCGCTCGCGTTTTACGCCGGCAGCTTCGTTTTATGCTGAAAAGGCCTGCCCAAGATCTCCGCGAAAGGCGCACGGGCGGCCATCGGCGCCCATGCCTCCAGGCCAGCCAATTGCGCATTCCAGCCTAGCCTTTTTCTGCCGCTCGACCTCTCCGGCTATCTTGTCGGCGGCGCCAGCTCCAGGCAGTGCGGACGAAAATGCCCGCCGAAAACTCTGGCCTGCCCTATCCATGAATTTTTATTACTGTGAAACTAAGTTGCCTCACCGTGAGGCATCAGCTATTCAAAAGTGTCTGACAAACACGGGAGAACTTCACCATGACACGCAAAACGGTCCTCAAGTTCGGCAAGGTGGAAAACCCCGACGCCAACGATCTGCCGGGATGGGTGGTGATCGAAGGAAAGCCGACGATGAAGACCGCCGTCCAGCACAAGACTGAGGACGGCAAGGTTTTGTCGGGAACCTGGCAGGCGACCCCCGGCACCTACCACGCGACCTACACGGACTACGAATTCGTCCACATGATCTCGGGCCGCATCATCATCACGCCGGACGGTGGCGAACCTGTCGAGGTCGGGCCGGGCGACGCGTTTGTCGTGGAAGCTGACTTCAAGGGCACATGGAAGATCATCGAGCCAGTGACGAAGCATTTCGTCGTCACCGTCGGATCGTAAGAGCGCAACAGCGCATACGCGTGAGCCAGTGGGTTGCCGGTGGAGATGCAGACGTTTTGCATGGCCAATAGTGGTTCGCCTTTCCAACTCAGTCTTGTTTGCATCGGCACGAAACTATAAAGTGTGCAACACGCTCTCGGCGAGACAAGCCTTCTTGGACTACCGGGGAAGGCATTCCAGGGGAATTAGGCCCTGGACGGATTGGGACTTCGCCAAGAGCGCATTTCGTTTTGACGCCATCAATCGCGTTGCTCTCGCCGTGAGGCTGGCATTCGCGCATCAGCGGTGCGCCAAGGCTTCTCGCCCCTATCTCCGCGCGTGACCGGATTGCCAAGCTTGCCCCAGGTCGCCACCGAGCTTGCGGCCACGTTGCGATATCGTTCGCTCTCGTCCCATTCCCAATCAAAGCTCACCGTGTCGCCCAAATAGACCCATTTGCGTGCGCCAAGAGCGAGAAAGGAATATTTCTCGCCGCCAATGGTGAGGATGTGCTGATGCCACGCGCGGGTATTCCCGCCTTTGCTGGGTGGCCGGTATTTGTCTTTCAAATAGCAGCCGTAGGCTTCAACACTGGCTTTCTCTATGCGCATCAGACTTGCTCCCCGAGCAGCGGCGAATTGGAACCACGCGCTGAATTGTCTAGAGGAGCAATTCAACTCGGTAAACGCGATGTGTTCGTAATTATTTGATTTTGTTATCTATTTTTGGCGCACCCGACAGGATTCGAACCTGTGACCTCTGCCTTCGGAGGGCAGCGCTCTATCCAGCTGAGCTACGGGTGCTCGTTCACGGCCAAGCCGCGAACCACGCCCGGCGCACCGGACGACGCGCGTTCATAACCGATGCTGCGGCAAGCTTCAACGGGGGAAATGGAGTTGCGCTGTCCTCCGAAGGCAGAGGTCAGAGGTTCGAATCCTGTCGGGTGCGCCGGGGCTGTGCCGGCACAGACGAACAGTTGGCCCCCAGGGGGATTGGATTTCAGATAATGGGAACGCCGCGCTTAGTCGCAGCCGCGATTAGCCGCTCATGAACACCGGTGATCGTCGGAGCGATCATGTAGCCGCTGTCCATGTCGCCTATCATCACTGATTGCTCGCGTGGTGCAGCCACCCAGTGCAGCCCGATCAGCCCACAGATCATGGAATCAACCTTGTCTTGATCAGACTTTCTCGGCGACGCCATCGCTGCAATTGTTGCGCACCACTGCTCCAACCGCTCAAGGGCTGTTAGCGCCCCAAATTCCAGAATGGTCGAACATACAGCTTGCCAATCCTCAAGTCTGAACCGCTTGCGGTTTGCGGGGTTGTATTTCGGAGCTCCAAGTCGACGGCAGAAGGCTTGCTCCATAGCTGCCAGAGCAAGTGCCGGAAAAACCTCGATTAAAAAGAGCCCCTCTCGCGCACTTCGGGCCAGTTCCGGGTCCTCGATCGCGCCAAGTGCTTGTTTGAATCGCCATATTGGCGCGGTGTCGTCGAACATTCCCAGCTTTGACCGGCTGGCCGGCTGAACGCCTCCACCGATCCAGGAGATAAGCGATCCCGCAACCTTGTCGACGGGTCGTGAGCCTGTGAGATTTGGAACGATGGTCGGCTGATCGAGCGCCACTAAGCACTTGCTGACCTCCGATCGCTCGCCCTGGATTATCTCCAACGCGTCGCCGAAAGAGGCTAGCCTGGGCTCCACATACAGACGCGCTCCATTCGCATCAATTCGCAAGACGCAAATGGCACCGGGAGCCTTAGGATTGTCGGTCCAAGCCGAGTCGAAGCCTACAACCGACGTGCAATTGGCTCGCAAGTCCTCACCCACCCTCATATGCCCGGCGTAGCAAGGGCTGAGCTTTTTCGAAATCGGTCATCGATTTTAGGGACAATTCCAGATCACCAGTTCCGTGGTGACCAATATTTGTCACATCCCGAGCGAAGCTGTCGTCGAGATCCACAGTGGATGGATCAAGCTTGAGATAGGCGACAACGCAGCGTGCCTGCGGGTAGATCTGAAGGCAGACAAAGTTCTTGATGCGCTTAAATGCGGTATATTGCTGAAGTTCCTTGACCTGAACGTCATCGCCTAGCCCGATGATGAACTGCAGCGTTGCGTCATAGATATCCTTCAGATCTGTCGACGACTGAGAGAGGCGATAGCTCATGCGGTTTCGCCAATAGGGATCTATGTCCTCCTCCGGCATGCTCTCTGTAACCTTGCCTTTTTGCGGCGTCGGCGCGCTCACCCTGGCGGTTTTCGGCGCATGAACAAGTTCCATCATCAGCAATTCTTCGCCGAACCGGCGGTAGCGGATCAGTTCAATATTGCGGGCGATCTGCTTAACCGCATGCTCGTCATAGCGCGTGAAATCACCCGCGATGCAAACTAGGCGCGGCGCCGACCAATCCACCGCCTTCGCCGCATCCGGCCCAAGGCGCTCCATCACCATCCACTGGAATTCCTTGCGGTGATCGAGCAGCCAGTCGAGATAAAAGAGGCCCTGATTGATGACATTCTCGTTCACCGAACGCTTGTATTCGATGATGACCGGTGAATTGTCCTCATCAAGTCCGAGCGTATCGATCCGCCCGCCGTGCACGGAGCCGGTCGAATGCTCGGTCTGGAGGAAACGGATACCGAGAAGAACCTCGAGATTGGCCTCAAACAGGTTTTGGAGTGACTTCTCAACCTGCACTGCCGCACCGGCAAGTTCGGTCGCCTGGGAGCCGCTGAAATGAAATAGCTTGATGTCGCTCAAAACCCACCCCAGAGATGATCAAAGATTGCGCTGGAAACTTCTATTCGCTTACCTGGTATTGTCCAGATAGGCGGGTGGCGCGCTCGGACGCCGTTGGGATCGGTCGCGCAGCAGACGGGGAATGCAGAAATTGACGACACTGAGCCTATCGCAGCTGGAAAATCATCTCTGGCGAGCAGCGGACATCCTGCGCGGGTCGATCGATTCAGGCGACTATAAGCACTACATTTTTGGTCTGTTGTTCTTCAAGCGCCTCTCGGACGTCTGGGAGGAGGAGTATGAAGAGCGGTTAGCTCGCTACAACGACGCCGATCTCGCTGCCGACCCGGATGAGCACCGTTTCGACATCCCGAGGGGCCACTTCTGGAAGGACGTGCGCAAGCACACCACTGACATCGGCACGCATCTGAACAGTGCCTTCCGGGGGATTGAAGATGCAAACATGCGTCTGCGCGGCGTCTTCCAGGATGTCGACTTCAACAACAAGGAGCGCTTTCCCGACGCCATGCTCGAAAAGCTACTGCAGCATTTCGAGACCTACCGGCTGCGCAACTCCGATGTCGAGCCTGACGTGCTCGGCCAGGCATACGAGTATCTGATCAAGCAGTTCGCCGACGACGCCGGCAAGAAGGGTGGCGAGTTCTACACGCCGAAGATGGTCGTGCGGTTGATCGTCGAGTGCCTGAAGCCCGAAGAAGGCATGTCGATTTATGACCCTACCTGTGGCTCGGGCGGCATGTTGCTCGAGGCCGTGCATCATCTGGAACGGCACGGCAAGAACCCGAAAAGTCTGTCGCTGTTCGGCCAGGAGAAAAACCTCAACACCTGGGCGATCTGCCAGATGAACCTGTTCCTGCATGATATCGACGATGCGCAGGTGGCGCGCGGCGACACGTTGCTGGAGCCGAAACACCTGGCCACGCAGAGCTCCAAGGAGAAAGGTCATTTCGGCCAGGAGACCACCAAAACGAGCGTAAATGGAATCCGCACTTTTGACCGAGTGCTGGCCAATCCACCCTTCTCGCTCAAA
This sequence comes from Aminobacter sp. GW821-FHT11F06, assembly GCF_058808215.1. NCBI lineage: Bacteria > Pseudomonadati > Pseudomonadota > Alphaproteobacteria > Hyphomicrobiales > Phyllobacteriaceae > Aminobacter > Aminobacter sp. GW821-FHT11F06. The sequence continues at coordinate 520,078 of NZ_JBXARL010000002.1, forward strand.
AGCTGGGGCCATGATGTCTGGAGCCAGGGCGATGCCTATGGCCGCGACCGCTATGGCTGCCCGCCGAAATCCTATGGCGATCTTGCCTTCGTGCAGCACATGGTGGCGAGCCTGAAGGAAGATGGTGTCTGCGGCGTAGTGCTGCCGCATGGCGTGCTGTTTCGCGGTGGGTCGGAAGGCAAGATCCGCGAAGGGCTGATCCGCGATGACCTGATCGAAGCGGTGATCGGGCTGGCACCAAACCTGTTTTATGGCGCCGGCATTCCGGCCTGCATTCTGATCCTGCGGAAAAAGAAGCCGGCGGACCGGCGCGGCAAGATCCTGATCATCAATGGCGCCGACCACTTTGTTGAGGGCAAGGCTCAGAACCATCTATCTGAGGACAATGTCGCAACGCTGGCCAAGGCCTGTTCGGATTTTACCGATGTCGAGCGGTTGGCGCGGCTGGTCCCGGTAAGTGAAATTAGGGCCAATGACTTCAACCTCAATATCAGCCGCTATGTGCATCTCGGCGAGGAAGCCGAGGCGGTCAAGGTCTCGGAAGAGGTGGAGAAGCTGGTGGCGCTGCAAACCGAGCGCGATGCGGCGGAAGCGCGGATGATGGGCTTCCTGAAGGAGCTCGGCTATGTCGCATGAGGTCCTAGCAGGGTGGCATCAAAGCACCATTGACCAAGTTGCAGACGTTAATCCAGAGAGCCTATCTTCGAGCACAGCAGCTGATTTCCTTCTGAAATACATTGATGTCGCTACTGTGGCTGGTCCATCGGGCATGCTTGATCCGCGATTGGTCACCTACGGCGAAGCACCCAGCAGAGCGCGACGGAAAGTTAGAAGTGGGGATATTCTGGTTTCCACTGTTCGGCCGTACCTACGCTCTTTCTGCAAGGTGTCATTGGGCGATCCGAACCTGATTGCCTCTACCGCGTTTGCGGTCCTACGGCCTAAGGCCAATGTAGATGGGGATTTTCTATATCAGCATGTGCTTTCGGAGCGCTTTATTGAACATCTCTCTCCGCGAATGAAAGGATCCAATTATCCGGCGGTGACCGCCGGGGATGTCGGCGCCTTCGCAGTTCCGGTCCCCCCACTCCACGAACAGCGCCGGATCGCCGAAATCCTGTCGAGTGTCGACGAGGCCATCGCGGCAACGCGGGCGGTGATCGCGCAGACCAGGAAGGTCAAGCAGGGCATGCTCGAACGCCTGCTGAACAAAGGCATCGGCCACACGCGCTTCACGCATACGGAGATCGGGGAGATTCCGGAGGGTTGGGAGATCAAGGCTGTTGACGACTTGTGCATCCTCTCGAATGGAAACGGGTTCAGGCCTCCAGACTGGAGCGATACTGGACTGCCTATTATTCGAATCCAGAACTTAAATGGCAGCCAAAACTTCAACTATTTTAACGGCACTCCGCTTGAGAAATGGCTCATCCACCCAGGAGATCTGCTTTTTGCATGGGCAGGAGTCCGCGGAGTTTCGTTCGGGCCGACTATCTGGCGCGGTCCTTTGGGCGTTCTCAATCAGCATATTTTCAAGTTTTCGTGCCGAGAGCAGGTAGATAAGCTTTGGCTATTTCACACGATGAATTTGATTACGTCGAGAATCGAGGCTAAGGCCCACGGCTTCAAGGACAGCCTGCTTCATGTGCATAAGAAGGAGATCACCGGGCAACTAGTTCCGGTCCCCTCTTACACAGAACAGATTCAGATTTCAGCACGTATTGCAGAAATCCAATTTGCAGAGGACCTATCTACTTCCTCGCTCCAGCGCCTGTTGTCGACAAAATCAGCCCTCATGTCCGACCTCCTCACCGGCCGCAAGCGGGTCACAGAAGCCCTGCCCATGGCGGCGGAATAGGAGGCGGAGATGGCGGGGGGACCTGAGTGGCACTTTGCCGAGCGCCCGGCGATCGAGCATCTGCAGGCAATGGGCTATGGCTTCGTGCCCTTTGCCGAGCACACAGACTTGCGCGATGGCGAAAATCAGGTGCTGTTTCGGCCGCATCTGATCAACGCGCTGATTCGCATCAACGGCATCGATCGGGCCTCCGCCGAGGCGGCCTATGGCGAGCTTGCCTCGATCAGCGACGATCAGGCTTGGCTCAAGGTGCTGCGCGGCGACTACAGCCGCAAAGTAGCCGGCCACGACACGCGGCTGACATTGCGCGTCATTGACTTTCTCGACCCCGGCAACAACCAATTCTCAGCAACCCATCAGTTGCGGGTGAAAGCGGAGAAGACCCGCAAGCCGGACGTAGTCGTCTATCTCAACGGCATCCCGTTGGTGGTGATCGAGGCCAAGAGCCCGCTCAACATCAAGGACAAGACCGGCGAAGCCTTCGAGCAGATCAGGCAGTATGAGCGGGATATTCCCCGGCTGTTTTTCTCCAATGTCTTCAACGTAGTCACCGATGGCGCCCTGGTGCTCTATGGCGCGACCGGCTCCAGCTCCAAGTATTATGCCGAGTGGCGCGATCCCTGGCCGAAGGCGGAGGCCGATTTCAGCGATACCCTCGCCAAGGGGCTATGGTGCCTGCTGGAGCCGTGGCGGCTGCTCGACCTCATCGCACACTACATCGTGTTCGAGACGACCGACGACGGCATGATCAAGAAGATCTGCCGCTACCAGCAATTCCGTGCCGTCAACCGCATCATCGAGCGCGTGCTCGAGGGCAAGCACCGGCAGGGGCTAATCTGGCACACCCAGGGCAGTGGCAAGTCGCTGACCATGGTGTTTGCCGCGCTGAAGCTGAAGACGCACCGCACGATCGATTCCACCGCGCTCACCAACCCCAACATCATGGTGCTGACCGACCGCGTCGACTTGCACAGCCAGATTAGCAACACGTTCATTGCCTGCGGCCTGCCGAACCCGACGCCCATCGAAAGCATCAAGGACCTGCACGACCTGATCAAGGACGGCAAGCAGGGCCATACGGCGCTGTCGACCATTTTCAAGTTCCAGGGCTCGAAAACGGCGATCGCCAATTCCGCCAACTGGATTGTGATGGTGGACGAGTGCCACCGCACCCAGGAAAAGGATCTCGGTGCCTATCTGCGTGCCACGCTGCCCGAGGCGCGCTTCTTCGGCTTCACCGGCACGCCTGTGAAGAAGGACGACAAGGACACCTATGCCAATTTTGGCGTGGTCGGCGAAAACTACCTCGACAAATATGGGATTGACGACGCGGTGGCCGACGGAGCCACGGTGCCGATCTACTATACTGGCCGCAAGACCGACTGGCATATCGACGAGGCCAAGATCGACATCCTGTTCGACACCTGGTTCGCAGAGCTCGACGACGACAAGCTCAACGAAATCAAGAAGCGCGGCGTGCGGATCGAGGATCTCGTCAAGCATCCGCGCCGGGTCGAGCTGATCGCCTACGATATCTGGGCTCATTTCAAGGCCTATGCCCGGCCGGACGGCTTCAAGGCGCAGATCGTTGCCATCGATCGCGAGGCGGTGATCCTCTACAAGCAGGCGCTGACCAAGATGATCGCTGAGGATCTCATTGCCGAGGGCGTGGATGAGGCCGAGGCACTGGCGCGCGCGGACGCCATGTCGGCCTGTGTTTATTCGATCAACCAGGAAGACGGCAAGCCGAGTGAGGACCCGCACAAGCAGGCGATCCGCGAGGAACTGAAGGCTCATTATCTCGATGCAGAGGCTGAGAAGCTGGCGAAGAAGGCATTCGGCCGCAAGGACGGCGATCCGCAGTTCCTGATCGTCTGCGACAAGCTGCTGACCGGCTTCGACTGCCCGATCGAAAGCGTGATGTATCTCGACAAGCCGCTCAAGGAACATGGCCTTTTGCAGGCCATCGCGCGCACCAACCGTGTCTCCGACGCCAAGAAGCGCAACGGGCTGATCGTCGACTATATCGGCGTCTCGGCGCATCTCGAGGAAGCGCTCGCCAGCTATCGCGCCGACGACGTGAAAAACGCCATGCGCGATCTCGACGACCTGCGCAGTCAGCTGCGCACTGCGCATGCCGCCGTCATCGTGATGCTGAAGCCGATCAAGCGCGTGGCCGGCAACAAGGACGGCTTGAAGAAGGAGTATGACGCCTTCATCAGGCTGCTGGGTAGCGAAGACAAGTGGTTCGAGTTCAAAAGCCGTGCGCGCAGCTTCATCGCGCTTTACGAGACTCTAAGCCCAGATCCGAGCATTCTCGAATTCACTGACGACCTGAAATGGGTCGCCACATTCCTGCTTTACGGCACCCAGGTCTTCGAGAAGCGCCAGGCCTTCGACCAGCTGAACTACAGCCAGAAGATCCGCGAGATGCTCGACAAGCATCTGGAGGCGACGGGGCTCAGCGTGACTGTGAAGCTGCGCCATATCACCGATCCGGATTTCTGGCAGGACTTCGAGATCGAGGGCAAGTCGGACGATGATCTGATGACAGCGGCGATCCGCAAGACAACCGAGTTGCGCAAGACGGTCAGCGAGCGCATTGACGACAGCCCACATCAATACGACAAGTTCTCCGATCGGCTTCGCCAGCTTCTCGAACGCCTTGAAAGCGCACAGCTCACCTGGGCAGATAAGTTGAAGGCAGCAGAAGAGCTGGCAAAAGACATCGCCACAGAGGATGAAGCACATATCGAAGCGGGTCTTACAGCTGGTGCCTACGGCATCCTACAGATCCTGACGAACCTCGGCGCCGGAACGGCGGAAGAGAACCTCGCGATAAGGCTGGAAGGACTCTATACAAGTCCAGAGACAGCACCTGGTGGCTGGTGGGAGAAAGATGGGCTGCGCAAGAGCCTGCGACAGCAGGTGCGCGCCATGGCGCATGAAGCCGGTCTGGTTCAGCTCAAAGAAATCCCCGATCAGGTGGAGGCCTACGCACTGAAGCATTTCGTGGGGCAGTGAGGATGCCTTTGTTCAAGATCGGCGAGACCGAGCTTGATTACACGCTGCGGCGATCACCGACGGCGAAGAAGGCAAGTATCACGGTGACGCCTCAGTCCTTCGAGCTCCTGGTGCCGGAGAATGCGACTGTGGCTCAGATAGAGGCTGTGCTGCACCGCAGGCGCGCGTGGATCCTCGGAACCGTCAACAGCATGCAGGAACGCGCGAAAGCCCAGGCGAGAGTCTATTGCTTCGTTTCGGGCGCCAAGATCCCCTATCGCGGCCGGATGATGAAGCTGACTGTCGAGCCGTTCGATGGCTCCGTTGTCGAAGTCAGCTTCCGCAATGGCTTCCTGATCAGGAAGCCATTTGACATGCCACCAGCAACCGCCGACGCCGTGATCGAAAGTGCTCTCCGACTCTGGTTAAGACGACGCATCCGCGACGACGCACAGGATTTTGTCCGTCGACATGGCGAACCGAATGGGCTGAAACCGCGCGGCATCCAGATCAAGGATCAGAAACATATGTGGGGTAGCTGCGGCCAGGACCGCCAGATCCACCTCAACTGGCATCTGATTTTCGCACCCCGACCTGTGTTCGAGTATGCCGTCGTCCACGAACTCAGCCACCTGCGGCACCGCAACCATGAGCCAGAATTCTGGCACCTCGTCGGCTCAATCCTGCCGGACTGGGAGGCGCGGAAGGCCTGGCTCGACCAGAACGAGCACATGCTGGGCTGGGAGAAGGTCGAGCCAATAGCTAGCTGAGGAATGCTGTTGCTCGACTCAGGGGTGCTCACTGGAGTGCTCCAGCGCTGTCTGTGAGGAAAAGTGCGTTCGGCGCGTGGACAGCGCTGGTGAGCGTCCCTGCGATCGGTCCACGGCTTCAACTCGACCGACAGCACTCGGCGGTGCCTATCGCCACGCAACTATCACTATCTTTCGAGCTCGACTTCGGCTTCCTTCCTCGGCTTCGCCTCCGTGAGCTACGATATCCTCCGCTCAACGCATCGATCGGAAGAACATTGGCTCGATGAACGCGCCTTCAGTCCGACGTAACCCTCGTCCTGCAAAAGTGGCTTGCCGCAAACGCCTCTTTGTGAAGCGTTCGCGATCTTGTCCATCATTCCGTTCGTCGAGAAGCAACGAGCTCTTTCAGATTCGCTATGCTCATTTGGTAGATGTTCTTGAGCGTTTGCAGATGCTCCGCGTCCTGATCGGCATGGCACTCACGTCCTCGGGTGTGCAGTTCAATCTGATGGCTGCGAACTAGCAGGGTGACGATGTCGCTCATGGAGATCTCCGGCACCGGCCCGAGTGCTTCTAGGATACGCCCCTCTAGCATTGGATCGATGGGAAACCGGCAGTTCTCGGAAATCACGCGGATCCGACTAGCGATCGACGCAAGAACACTGACGGATGTTTGTAGCTCATTCTCCGCCCTGGCAGACAAAGGCGCCGCGAGCAGCAGGCTGAGGAAAAGACCGCATGCAGTTCTGAGTTTTCCGCGGTGGCGAGCTGCAGGAGTGAGTTTTGATGGGGATGGCATTGTCGCGTGGCACCTCTCTCGCCGACAGACCCGACGAAATGCCGGGCCTTCGCGACGCTCTTTGGACGGGTGCAGATGAGGCGCTATGGCGGAGATGCCACAGAGGCGACCCATTCAGGCCCAGGGCGCTCCTTCAAAGTGGCATGCACCCACCGCCCGCCGACAGGCGGCAGATGGCCATCCTCCGCTGCGAGCAGCCTGCCGAGCAGACGAGCAATGTCGCCATAGGTGCGCTCTTCCCGGAACCAGGTCAGGTATTCATGCCCGCAGAGCTTCTTCATGTCAGGGTCGTAGCGAGGCGGAAACGGTTCAAGGCCGTTGGCCAGGATCTGGCACAGATCGCGAAGCGTCAGAGGCGCGCCGTCGCGCACGCCCGCGCCGTGACTGTCCTTGTGTTCCAAGTAGTATTCGAAGCGGTTGCGGAAGAACCGGCGGATATCGATGATGTCCATCAATTGCCTCCAGGGAAATGGGGGCGTCAGCCATCTGAATCGGCGGACAGCAGATGCTGCGTGATTGCCGGGTCGCGTGGTCGAGCTTGTCGTAGTGCTCGATCGCAACAAAGGTTGTCGATAGCTTGGGCAGGCCTTCACTGTCAGGCGGCGGTCGAGATCCGCAGCGTGCGCGCGCTGTCTTCCGAACCGCTCATGAGGTGGATCAGGCAGCTGGTGCGTAACAGCGAGGCGAAGTTGGGCACGCTGCCGTTGATTGCCAGCGCCTCGTCGTAAAGCGTCGACAAAAACCGCGATGTCGTCATGCCCTGCCCCTCGGCGATCTCGTCGATCAGCACCCAGAACGCGGCCTCCAGCTGAATGCTGGTCGAATGGCCGGCAATGCGAACCGAACGGTTGATCGGGCGGTAACGATCGGGGTCCTGCCCGGCAAAAACCTCGCACATGGCGTTTCCACCTCCTGTTTTTCGCAAGTATGCCCCGCAGCCTCACAGCGGTCAATTTGCCTTTCCAGCGGGCTTTTCGAGCAAAACCTTCCGGTTCTACTCGGGATTTAAAATCATCTTTGCGGTAGCCGGCTGCTACCTGCCCCTTTCCGTGATGGCGCATCCTGCACACATAACCACAACCGTGCAGGAGATGCCTGATTGGCAAAGACCATCCATTCGATGATCCGGGTTCTGAACGAAGAGCGTTCGCTGGATTTCTACGCCAAGGCACTCGACCTCGGGATAGCCGACCGGCTCGATTTCGAGACCTTCACGCTGGTCTATCTTTCCAACGTGGAAAGCAGCTTCGAGCTCGAGCTGACGATCAACAAGGATCGGACCGATCCTTACGTGCTGGGCGACGGCTATGGCCATCTCGCGGTGTCGGTCGCCGATCTGGATGACGAGCACAGACGCATGAAGGCGCTGGGCCTGGAGCCGCGCGACATCGTCGAGTTCAAGAACAACGGCATCGAAATTGCCCGCTTTTTCTTCATATCGGACCCCGACGGATACAAGATCGAGGTTTTGCAAAGACGGGGGCGCTTCCTGTAGCGCCGCCGCAACTGCTGTTGGAGGACAGCAGCGCCAGCCGGCACATCGAACACGTGCACTAGCAAGCAAGGGAGGAAATCATGGTAACGATCTACGAGAAGCAGGCCGGCCTTTCCAGGCGTGAGCTTCTCAAACGCGGCAGCATCGGCGCGATGCTGGTGATCAGCGGCAGCGCCCTGATCAGCCCCCGCAACGCCTGGGGACTGGAAGTGACGGCGCTCAAGCCAGAAACCATGGCAACCTTGATCGTGCTCGCCCGCGACATCTACCCACACGACCAAATCGCCGATCGCTTTTATGCCATCGCCGTCAAAGGGCAGGATGCGAAAGCCGGAAAGGACGCTGCCCATAAGGAGTTGATCGAGAACGGCGTTGCCGATCTCGACAAGCGGGCTGGTGGCACAGGCTATCGCAGCCTCGGATGGGAAGACGACCGCGTCGCCATCTTGCGCGACATCGAGACGACGCCGTTTTTCCAGGCAGTGCGCGGCGACCTCGTGGTCAGCCTCTACAACCAGAAGGAGGTATGGCCGATCTTCGGCTACGAAGGCGAGTCCTACTCCAAGGGCGGCTACATAGCCCGCGGCTTCAACGACATCGAATGGCTTTGACGGCGAAGGCCCGCACCGGAGGAGGTGCGGTTGACGCGCTATGCGCGGCTTCGTTTCAATTTCTGGGAGGAAACAATGGCAGCCCCATACGATCTCAAGGATGACAGCGTCGTCGTCATCATCGGCTCAGGCGCAGGCGGCGGAACGCTCGGCAATGAACTGGCGCAAAAAGGCATCGACGTCGTCATTCTCGAAGCCGGCGCAAGGCATGAATACGAAGACTTCATCAACGACGAATGGGACAGCTTTTCCCAGCTTGCCTGGCTCGACAAGCGCACCACCGGTGGCGGCTGGCGCGTGGCCAAGGATTTTCCCAACCTGCCCGCGTGGATCGTCAAGGCGGTCGGCGGCACCACCACCCATTGGGCCGGCGCGTCGCTGCGCTTTCAGGATCACGAATTCAAGGCATTGACCAACTACGGCAAGGTCGAAGGCGCCAATCTGCTCGACTGGCCGATCACGCTCGCCGATCTCGAGCCTTACTACGACAAGGCCGAAGACAAGATGGGCGTGACCCGCACGCACGGCATCGAGGGCCTGCCCGGCAACAACAACTTCAAGATCCTCAAAGCCGGCGCCGACAAGCTTGGTTACAAGGAATGCCATACCGGACACATGGCGATCAATTCCGCCGACCGCGATGGCCGCATGGGCTGCCAGCAGACCGGCTTTTGCTTCCAGGGCTGCAAATGGGGCGCGAAATGGTCAACGCTCTACACCGAGATTCCGAAGGGCGAAGCCACCGGCAGGCTGGAGGTCAGGCCGCAATCGCATGTGGTGAAGATCGAGCACGACCAGTCCGGCAAGGTCACCGGCGTGGTCTATGCCGACAAGGACGGCAAGCTGCATGAGCAGAAGGCGCGCGTCGTGGCGGTTGCCGGAAATTCGATCGAAAGTCCGCGCCTGCTCTTGAACTCGCATTCGTCGAAATTCCCCAACGGGCTGGCCAATTCGTCCGGCCACGTCGGCAAGCACTACATGCGTCACACGACTGGATCGGTCTACGCGATCTTCGAAAAACCGGTGCACTTCTACCGCGGCACGACCATGGCCGGCATCGTGCGCGATGAGGCCCGCCACGATCCCTCGCGCGGCTTTGTCGGCGGCTATGAAATGGAGACGCTGGCGCTCGGCATTCCGTTCATGGCGGCGTTCCTCGACCCGGGCGGCTGGGGTCGCTCCTTCACGTCGGCGCTGGACCACTACGACCACATGGCCGGGCTGTGGATCGTCGGCGAAGACATGCCGCAGGAGCAGAACGCGGTTAAGCTTCATGCCGAACTCAAGGACGACTACGGCATGCCGATCCCGGACGTGTGGTTCACGGATCATCCCAATGACGTTGCGATGCGCAACCATGCCTATGCCCAGGGACAGGCGATCTACAGCGCGGTCGGCGCCACCCGCGCCTTCCCGACGCCGCCTTACCCCTCGACGCACAATCTCGGCACCAACCGGATGAGCGAGAAGGCCGAGGACGGCGTCGTCAACAAATGGGGACAGACGCACGACATCAAGAACCTGTTTGTCTCGGACGGCAGCCAGTTCACCACCGGCGGCGCCGAAAACCCGACACTGACGATCGTGACGCTGGCCATCAGGCAAGCCGACCATATCGCCTCGCAGATGGCGTCCAAGGCGATCTGACCAGCCTCCCAAGGCGCAAAGGTCGTCGGACAGCAGATCGCCCGACGACCTTTTTTCTGAACCTCCATCTGGAAGTCAGGGCATACGCGCCGGCATCGGCGCCCGATTGACGATCGCGACAGCGCATTGTCTAACCACCGCCACATGTTCACGCTTCCGCAACTCGAAACCTTCAGCCAGGACGTCAAGAAGAGCCGCTTCCTCGCTGCCGCAGGACCGGTGTCGGACGAGGCGGCGGCGAAGGCGTTCATCGCGGCCCATTCGGATGCCGGCGCCAACCATAATTGCTGGGCCTGGCGCGTCGGGCAGAATTATCGCTTCAGCGATGACGGCGAACCGAGCGGCACCGCCGGCAAGCCGATCCTCCAGGCACTCGACGGCCAGTCGCTCGACAATGTCGCCGTCGTCGTCACGCGCTGGTTCGGCGGCATATTGCTGGGCAGCGGCGGACTGGTGCGGGCCTATGGCGGCACGGCCGCAGCTTGCCTGCGATCCGCCGCCAAGGTCGCCATCGTCATCACCATCGAAGCCAGGGTCACTTGCGGCTTTGCCGATCTGGCCATCGTTCAGGCGCGGCTGGCGGCCCGGCCTGATATCAGGACAATCGCCGAGACATTCACCGCGACCGGCGCTGAGCTCACCGTTGCCCTGCCCGAGGCCAATACGTCAGCGATCGTGCGGATGATCACTGACCTGACCAGCGGACGCGCGGTGGTGGCCCTGCCCGATTGAGTTTTTCGCCGGGCCAAACGGTCGCGGACCAGCGTATGGTGGCACCCAAGCCCACTCTTGGAAGGAGATATAAAAATGGAAGTCAAACGTTGCGGCTCGCGGCCCTCGGTAAAACCCTCGCCGGATTATTTCACCGGCGCGGTGCGCCTGGACCCGATCATCGAGACACCGGCACCGGCGCAGCTGCGCGCGGCCACCGTCACCTTCGAGCCCGGCGCGCGCACGGCCTGGCACACCCATCCGCTCGGCCAGACCCTGGTGGTGACGTCGGGCTGCGGCTGGGCGCAGGTCTGGGGTGGCGCGGTCGAGGAGATCCGCAGCGGCGACGTGGTGTGGTTCGCGCCCGGCGAAAAGCACTGGCATGGCGCCGCGGCCGCCACCGGGATGACGCATATGGCGCTTCAGGAAGCGCTGAACGGCAGCACGGTCGACTGGCTGGAACACGTTTCGGACGCGCAATACCAAGCGCCGGTATAAGCAGGCGCGGAAGGTTACTGGACCTCGGCCATCGGCACCGGCGCGGAGGTCGAACCCTGCATCGGCACTTCGCCGACAACCGGCATCGGCGTTGCGGCGGCCACCGGCATCGGGGCCGCGAGTGCGGGAGTTGTCTGATACGCCATGCTGCCGCCGGCTGCCTGGGGCATGTAGCGCACGATCAGCTCCTCGACATGGGCATTGCGCTTGCGCGCGGTGTCGCCGCCCATCACCACGATGATCAGCTTGCGGCCATCGGCATTGACTGATGTCACGATGTTGAAACCCGAAGCCCTGATGTAGCCGGTCTTGATGCCGTCGACGCCGTTGACGCGGCCGAGCAGGTCGTTGTGGCCGCGCACGCGCTTGCCACGGAAATTGAAGTCGGTCGCCGAGAAGTAGGAGTAGTGCTGCGGAAAATGCTTGCGCAGCGCCATGCCAAGCACGGCCATGTCGCGCGCCGTGGTGTGCTGCTCGGGGTCGGGCAGGCCGGATGCGTTGCGGAAGACGGTGTTGGTCATGCCGAGCTGGCGCGCCTTGGCCGTCATCTTGGCAGCGAATGCCTCTTCGGTGCCGGCAAGATATTCGCCGACGGCAACGGCCACGTCATTGGCCGATTTGGTCGCCAGCGCGCGGATCGCCGCTTCGAGCTCGATCTGCTCGCCGCGCTTGAAGCCGAGTTTCGAAGGCGGCTGCGAGGCGGCGTTGCTCGACACCGGGATCAGCGTCGTTTTCGACACCTTGCCCTGCTGCAAGGCCTCGAAGGTCAAATACAGCGTCATCATCTTGGTCAGCGAAGCGGGATAGCGCGGCGCGGTCGAATAGGCCTGAAACAGCGTGCGCCCGTTGGAAGCGTCGACGACGATCGCCGAATATTTTTCCGGCGCTGCCGCCGGCTGCGCGATATTCAGCGTCTCTGTGGTCGCGCAGCCGGCCAGCAGTACGAACACGGCAAACAGCGCCACAAGATTGCGGACCAACCCAAGCTGCCGAAGCCTGGGAAATCTGAAGGGCAGCGAAGATAAGGTGGCCTGGGCTTGCAAGGAAAAACCTGTCGGTGATCGCCAAAATCTGGCTTTGCCACATGCCGGTGGGCTGCAACAGCCGCAAAGCTACAAAATGCGCGCCAAGCCGTCCATTTGGCTCGTCGCTGCCAACGCATGTTGTGCCGGTGGTGTTGAATATTGGTTACACTAAGAACGCTTGCGCGCTGGCCGGCAAATCGGCTCTGTTGGGTGGCATGCAATCAGGTGATTTGGCGATGAATGCGTTTAGCCTCCGGGCCAAGGGAATTTCGCTCACGCTCGACCTTTTGGTCGGCCACATTGCCGATCTCACCGTCGAAGGCGGCGGGCGCATGCTGAAGCCGCTGCATCGCGCGCCATGGATCGAGCGGGGCGATTTGCCCGAGGGGCTGCCGGAGGGCGTTGTCAGGCTGTCGGGCGATTTCTTGTGCGCGCCGTTTTCGCGCAGCGATGTCGAGCCGGCACCGCTGCATGGCTGGAGCGCCAACAGCGAATGGCAGCTCGTTTCGGACGAACAGATCCCGGGCGGGCGGCGGGCAAGTTTTCGGCTGGAGCGCAAGATCATGGGAGCGGTGGTCGAAAAAACCCTCATCCTGCGCGACGGCCACCCCTTCCTCTATCAGGAGCATTCGTTCACCGGCGGGTCGGGCGCGATCTCTGTCGCCCACCATCCGATGACCGAGATGCGCGAGGGCGGCCGCCTGGCGTTTTCGCCAAAACGCCTTGCCGCGACGCCGCCGGATATCACCGAGCCAGACCCGGCGCGCGGTGCCTATCTGCTGGCTTACCCCGCGCGTAGCGAAGACCTCGCCCGCTTCCCGGCCGCGTCGGGCGGCGAAATCGACCTCACCAGCTACAGCACTGAAATCAGGCACGAGGATTTCATCACCCTCGTCGAGGCCGATCATGGCGGTATGGGCTGGACGGCTGTGGCGCGCAAGGCCGAAACCGATGTTGTGCTGGTGCTGAAAAATCCGACCGAGCTGCCTGTGACCATGCTGTGGATCAGCAATGGCGGCCGTTTTTACGCGCCGTGGAACGGCCGCAGCGGCGTTCTTGGCATTGAAGACGGGCGCGCTGCGGTCGGTCACGCCGCCTCGCTCGGCGACAACTGGCTGAAGCGCGAGGGCGTCGAAACTGCCTTTGAGCTTGGAGGGCGCGTCGCTTTCCGCCAGGTGGTGGGTACCGTACCATCGGACAATGGCGAAGCGCCCTCCGCGGTCGAAACCACGGCGGGAAAGCTGCGCCTCAACTTCAGCGACGCCACCAGCTACGAGGTGCCGTTCGACGAAACCTTCCTGCGGATCGGACAATCGCTCTTGAACTGACAATGCTGCCGCCTCAATTTTGACGGATGCGCCAGCAGGATGCATGCAACCATCATCGGGAAGGCCTATGTCAGAGATCGCCCATATCGCCGCCACCCTGTTCAAACGCGCCCACCATGCCGAGCGCTTCGTCATCGGCATCGCCGGGCCGCCCGGCTCGGGCAAGTCGACGCTCTCGGCAGCCCTGCACGACGTCCTGCCCGAAGGCTCAGCCGCCGTGGTGCCGATGGACGGCTTCCACTTCGATGATGCGGTGCTCGAAAAACGTGGGCTCAGGGCCCGCAAGGGTGCGCCTGAAACCTTCGACTTCGCCGGTTTCGAGGTGCTGCTCAAGCGGTTGCGCACTGCTGAGCCCGACATCGCGATCCCCGTCTTCGACCGCAGCGTCGAGCTGTCCAGGGCAGCAGCGGCCATCGTGCCGGCGGAGGTGAAATTCATCCTCGTCGAAGGCAATTACCTGCTTCTCGACGAAGAACCATGGCAGCGGCTCGGGCCACTGCTCGACTTCACCATCTTCGTCGATGTGCCGCGCGAGGAGCTGGAGCGGCGGCTGGTCGAACGCTGGCGCGAACATGGCCGCTCCGACGCCGACGCGCGCAACTGGATCGACACCAACGACATGCCCAATATCGACCGCGTGCTCGCCGCGCGGCGCAAGGCCGATCTGGTGATCTGACTTTAAGCGCCGAAAACCCTGCCGTGTCAGATGACCGGCAGGGTAGAGTGAGCGAACGGGCTCTCAGCCACGCGCCGGAATGTTCAATCCAGCCTGCACCGCCGGGCGCGCCAGGCCACGTTCCAGCCATGCCGCGACATGAACGAAGCTGTCGAAACCGACGAGGTCGCGGGCTTCATAAAAGCCGATCAGGTTGCGCACCCAGCCGAGCAGCGAGATGTCGGCGATGGTGTAGTCGTCGTCCATGATCCATTTGCGACCGGCCAGGCGCTGGTCGAGCACGCCAAGCAGGCGGCGCGACTCGTCGCGGTAGCGTTCGAGCGGGCGCTTGTCGGCGATTTCGCGGCCGGCGAACTTGTGGAAGAAGCCGAGCTGGCCGAACATCGGCCCCACCGAGGCCATCTGGAAGAACAGCCACTGCACGGTCTCGTAATGCCGCGCCCTGTCGGCCGGGATTAGGCGGCCGGTCTTTTCGGCGAGATAAAGCAGGATAGCGCCCGATTCGAACAGGCCGAGCGGCTTGCCGCCGGGACCGCTGGGATCGATGATCGCGGGGATCTTGCCGTTGGGGTTCAGCGCCAGGAATTCCGGCGTCCAGCTCTCGTTCTTGCCGATGTTGATGGCATGCGCCTCGTAAGGCAGGTCGAGTTCTTCAAGGGCGATCGACACCTTCACGCCGTTCGGCGTCGGGAAGGAATAAAGCTGGATGCGATCAGGGTACTTTGCCGGCCAGCGGGCAGCAATCGGGAAGGAAGTGAGATCGCTCATCGTCGGTTCCTCGGGTGGGCCGGCGTGAGGCACGGCGCTGCATAGTGGGACAAGCAAAAGTTAGGTGCGCGCAAGCATCGCATCAATATCCATAAGTGACGTTTTGCAATCCGCCACGGCAGCGGACAGGCGGCCTGATCAGACCGCCTTCACCGCCACGACGGCATTGGTGCCGCCAAAGGCAAAGCTGTTGCTGATCGCGACCCGCACCGGACGCTGCTTGGCAACATTGGGCGTGACGTCGAGATCGCAGTCGGCGTCGACCTCGCGATAATTCGCGGTCGGCGGCACGAGACCTTCGCGCACGGCCATGACGCAAGCGATCAATTCGAGCGCGCCGGATGCGCCAAGGCAATGGGCGTGCATCGACTTGGTCGACGACACCGACAGCTTGTCAGCATGGGCGCCGAAGACGCGCCGTATCGCTGTGGTTTCGATCTGGTCGTTGGCCTTGGTGCCGGTGCCATGGGCGTTGATGTAGTCGACCTCTTCGGGTGAGAGACCTGCGTCGAGCAGGCAGGCGCGCATGGCGGACGTCGGCCCCTCAATGGTCGGCGCCACGATGTCGGAGGCGTCGCCGGACATGCCCACGCCGGCAAGCTCGGCCAGGATGGTCGCGCCGCGCGCGGTGGCGTGTTCGTAGGTCTCGAGCACGACCATGCCGGCGCCCTCGCCGAGCACCAGCCCTTGCCTGTCGGCAGAGAACGGGCGGCAGGTATCGGGCGAAACGACACGCAAAGCTTCCCAGCCCTTGATGACGCCCCAGATCAGCGGGGCGTCGGTGCCGCCGGCAACGACAGCGTCGGCGCGGCCGAGCAGGAGCTGATCCATTGCGGTCGCGAATGCGTGGTTGGACGACGAGCAGGCGGAGGTGACGCCGAACACCGGCCCGCGCAGACCCAGGTTCATGCTGACCTGGCCGGCCGCGGCACCCGGCATGACCTTCGGTACTGTGAAGATGCCGGCGCGGTTCTTGCCTTCGAGCAGGATCGCCCGGTAGTTTTCCTCGATCGCTTCCCAGCCGCAGACGCCGACACCGACGATCGCGCCCACCCGGTGGGTGTTGGTTTCGTCGACGACCAGGCCTGAATTCCGCATCGCTTCCTTGGCCGCGATGACGGCAAGAAGGCTGAAGCGGTCCATCGAAACGAGCTGCTTGCGCTCGATGCCGTGCTCGGGCAGCTGCTTGATCTCGGCGCCGACGCGGATCTTGAGATCATACAGGTCAGCGTTGGTCAGTGGCCCGATGGCCGAGCGGCCGGCGCGCATGGCGTCCCAAATGGACGGGGCATCGGTGCCGAGCCCGCACAGCCCGCCGATACCGGTGATGACGATACGGGGACGCTTCATCTCAGGCGGATTTTGCGATCAGGGCGCGAACGGCTTCAACCATGTCGCGGACATTCTTGAGGCTGTTCCAGGCATCGACAGTGTTCATCTGGATTTCAATGCCGTACTGCTCTTCAAGGTCGAAGATGATCTCGGTGAGTTCGAGCGAGTGGATGCCAAGCGACGTCAGCTCGGTGTCGAGCGTGATCTCCTCGCCGCCCGGTTCGGCATGCGCCTTGATCTTGTCGATGATGTCCGTTGCCAGCTGGTCGGCCATAGGTACCCTTCCCCAGAACTCATACACTTGTCAGGCAGGGCCGCGCGATTCCCGCGTCGGGCCCAAGCCAGACCCTTTAGGCGATATCGCCCCGAATTGCGCCAAAAAGGCGTCTCTGTATAGAAACCGAAACGCCAGGAGGCAACAAGCTATATATCGACAAACCCGTCAGCGTGGCTAACCTCAAGGCATCATGACCATCAACGCATCATTGTCCGCGGCAACGGACGCGGCAGCGATCTTATCGCAACGCGTGGCAGCACATGCCCGCATCGAGGTCGCGTTTCGCCATGGCCGCAGCCGTCTTGCCCGCCTTTATCAGGATGGCGCCGCCAAGATCAGATTGCCCGACACCGGCACCGATCCGCTGGAGGCGGTGCTGATCAACATGGCGGGCGGCCTGACCGGCGGCGACCGGCTCGGCTGGGAGGTTTCAATTGGCACAGGCGGACGCGCGGTTATCACGACCCAAGCCTGCGAGAAGGTCTATCGCGCGCTTGCCGGCCATGCCCAGGTCGACGTCAGCCTTACAGTCGGCGATGGCGGCTTCCTTGGCTGGCTGCCGCAAGAAACCATCGTCTACGACCGGGCCGCCTTTTCGCGCCGCCTCGACGCCGACCTTGCGGCGGGTGCCGAAGCACTGATCGTCGAGGCGACGATCTTCGGCCGCAGCGCCATGGGCGAACGTGCCGCGCACGGCACCTTCCGCGACCGCTGGCGTATCAGGCGCGAAGGTCGTCTCGTTCACGCCGAGGATTTTTTCGTCGGCCCCGACATCGAGGCAACGCTCGCCAGGCCGGCCTCGGCCGGCGGGCGTATCGCCATGGCAACGCTGCTGCTGGTCTCCGACCGCACCGAGGCTCTGCTTGAGCCGGCGCGCAAGATCGTCGGCGACGATGGCGGCATAAGCGTCTGGAGCGTGGCCGGAACTGGCAAGCTTCTTGCGAGGCTTTACGCCGAAGATGGCTACACGCTACGTAAGCGACTCGTTCCACTCGTCGAACTGCTCAACGGCCAGGCAGGCCTGCCCAGGCTGTGGTCACTCTAGGATTTTGGTACCGGCATGAACCTGACGCCAAGGGAAAAAGACAAGCTGTTGATCGCCATGGCGGCGATGGTGGCGCGCAAGCGGCTCGAGCGTGGCGTCAAGCTCAACCATCCCGAGGCGGTCGCGCTGATCTCCGACTTCATCGTCGAGGGTGCCCGCGACGGCCGCCCCGTCGCCGAGCTGATGGAGGCCGGCGCCCATGTCATCACGCGTGACCAGGTCATGGACGGGATCGCCGAGATGATCCACGACGTGCAGGTCGAAGCCACCTTTCCCGACGGCACGAAGCTCGTGACCGTTCACGAACCGATCCGCTGAGGCGCACAAACATGATCCCCGGCGAAATCATCACCGCCCAAGGCTCGATCGAGCTCAACAAGGGTGCCCCCACCGTGACGCTCAAGGTTGCCAACACCGGCGACCGCCCGATCCAGGTCGGCAGCCACTATCATTTCTACGAGACCAATAACGGCCTTGCCTTCGACCGCGAAAAAGCGCGCGGCATGCGGCTCGACATCGCCGCCGGCACCGCCGTGCGCTTCGAGCCCGGCCAGGAACGCGACGTCACGCTGGTGCCTTTGGGCGGCAAGCGCGAGGTCTACGGTTTCCAGCAAAAGGTGATGGGAAAGCTCTGATGCCCGGACAAATCTCCCGCGCCGCCTATGCCAGGATGTTCGGCCCGACCACCGGCGACAAGGTCCGGCTCGCCGACACCGAACTGTTCATCGAGGTCGAAAACGACTTCACAATCTATGGCGAGGAGGTCAAGTTCGGCGGCGGCAAGGTCATCCGCGACGGCATGGGCCAAAGCCAGCTGTCGCGCGCCCAAGGGGCTGTCGACACCGTCATCACCAACACTGTGATTCTCGACCACACCGGTATCTACAAGGCCGATGTCGGGTTGAGGGACGGCCGCATCGCCGCCATCGGCAAGGCGGGCAACCCCGACACCCAGCCTGGCGTGACGATCATCATCGGCCCCGGCACCGAGATCATTGCCGGCGAAGGCAAGATCCTGACCGCCGGCGGCATCGACACGCATATCCATTTCATCTCGCCGCAGCAGGTCGACGAGGCGCTGAATTCCGGTGTCACCTGCATGGTCGGCGGCGGCACCGGCCCCGCGCACGGCACGCTTGCCACCACCTGCACGCCCGGTCCCTGGCACATCGCCCGCATCATCCAGGCCTTCGACGGCCTGCCGATGAACATCGGTGTGTTCGGCAAGGGCAACGCCTCGCTGCCGGGCGCGCTGGAAGAGATGGTGCTGGCTGGCGCCTGCGGCCTCAAGCTGCATGAGGACTGGGGCTCGACGCCGGCTGCCATCGACACTTGCCTGTCGGTCGCCGACGCCTACGACGTCCAGGTCGCGATCCACTCGGATACGCTCAACGAGAGCGGCTTCGTCGAGGATACGGTCGCAGCCTTCAAGGGCCGCACCATCCACTCCTTCCACACCGAAGGTGCCGGCGGCGGCCACGCCCCCGACATCATCAAGGTCTGCCAATACCCCAACGTCATTCCGGCCTCGACCAACCCGACCCGGCCCTACACCGTCAACACGGTCGCCGAGCACCTCGACATGCTGATGGTCTGCCATCATCTGTCGCCGTCGATCCCCGAAGACATCGCGTTTGCCGAAAGCCGCATCCGCAAGGAGACGATCGCCGCCGAAGACATTTTGCACGACCTCGGCGCGTTTTCGGTGATCTCGTCGGACAGCCAGGCCATGGGCCGCGTCGGCGAGATGATTATCCGGACATGGCAGACCGCCGACAAGATGAAGCGCCAGCGCGGCGCGTTGCCGGGCGAAAAGGGCAACAACGACAATTTCCGCGTCCGCCGCTACATCGCCAAATACACGATCAACCCGGCCATCGCGCATGGCATGTCGAAGGAGATCGGCTCGATCGAGGTCGGCAAGCGCGCCGATCTGGTGTTGTGGAACCCCGCCTTCTTCGGCGTGAAGCCCGACATGGTGCTGCTCGGCGGCTGGATCGCCACAGCCCCGATGGGTGACCCCAATGGCTCGATCCCGACGCCGCAGCCAAGCCACTACAGGCCGATGTTCGGCTCCTTCGGCAAGGCGCTCACCCACAGCTCGATCACCTTCGTCTCCAAGGCCGGTCTCGAAGGCGGCCTGCGCGAGCGGATCGGGGTTGAAAAGCAGATGGTGGCTGTCGAAAACACCCGCGGCGGCATCGGCAAGCGGTCGATGATCCTCAACGATGCCATGCCTCAGATGGAGGTCGATCCCGAGACCTACGAGGTGCGCGCCGACGGCGAGCTTTTGACCTGCGAGCCGTCGACCGTGCTGCCGATGGCGCAGCGTTATTTCCTGTTTTGAGCGGGGTCCCGCGACCTGATGCCACGCCGGCAATGCTGGAACCGCCCCCGGCCAATTGTTATCTAGCCTCTGCTAGCAAAAAATTCGGCAGGACTCCGACCCCAAGACCGGGGCTCCTGCTATCTTGGAAATGGAGTCTTACATGATCAGGAAGCAAGTTCCTTCCGTCACCTTCCGCACGCGCGTGCGCGACGAGGCCGTCGGCGGCCCCAATCCCTTCCGCTGGGAAGACAAGACCTCGGCCGATTACTTCGACGGCAAGCGCGTCGTCCTGTTTTCGCTGCCGGGCGCATTCACGCCGACCTGCTCGACTTTCCAGCTGCCCGACTTCGAAAAGCTGTACAGCGAATTCCAGGCGCAGGGCATCGACGAAATCTACTGCGTGTCGGTCAACGACGCTTTCGTCATGAACGCCTGGGGCAAGTCGCAGAACCTCGACAAGGTGAAGCTCATTCCGGACGGTTCGGGCGAATTCACCCGCAAGATGGGCATGCTCGTTGCCAAGGACAATGTCGGCTTCGGCATGCGCTCGTGGCGCTATGCCGCCGTCATCAACAACGGCCGCGTCGAAAAGTGGTTCGAAGAAGAAGGCTTCTCCGACAACTGCGACAGCGATCCCTATGGCGTCTCCTCGCCGCAGAACATTCTTGAAGCCCTCAAGAACGACGACGTCGCCGCAGCCGCATAAGGCTTGAGCTTCGCGCTGATCGAAACCCCGGCCGCACCAGCGCGCCGGGGTTTTTTTGTTGGCCGTGGTCACGACGTGAAATCTCATCTAGCTTGCGCCCATACAGTCTGCTGAGATCGCACATGGAAAATGCTCCCCAGGCCGTAGCCGAAGTCTTCCCGCATATCCGCATAGTCATGGGCATGGTCATCGGCCTTGGCATGGCGCGGCTGTTGTCGGGCGTTGCGCGCATCGTCCAGCACCCCAAGCAATATAAGCTCTATCCGGTGCACCTCGCCTGGGTGGTGTCGCTGCTTTTGACGCTGGTGCATTTCTGGTGGTGGGAGTTCGGGCTCTATGTCGTCGAAAGCTGGACCTTCGGCGTCTACCTGTTCATCGTCGGCTACGCGATCGCCCTGTTTTTGCTGTGCGCGCTGCTCTTCCCCGACTCGATGCAGGACTACAAAAGCTACGAGGATTTCTTCTATTCGCGCCGCGCCTGGTTCTTCGGGCTGCTGGCCACCACCTACCTGCTCGACATCATCGACACGATGATCAAGGGCGAGGCGCATTTCGCCCATTTCGGCGGCGAGTATCTGCTGCGCACGCCGATCCTGGTCGCGCTGTGCCTGATTGCCATCGCCACCGCCAACAAGCGATTTCATCTCGCCTTTGTCAGCGCGACTCTGATTTATCAGGTGTCGTGGATCTGGCGGCTGTTCGATACCATCGTCTGATCTTAACGGGGCAATTCCAAGCATGTACAAAGCCTACGGTTCGCGCGGATCGCGCGTGTCGCGTGTCCTGTGGATGCTGGAGGAACTCGGCGAACCCTACGAATTCGTCGAGACCGGACTGCGCTCGGCCGAGGCGCAGGCGCTCAACCCTTCTGGCAAGCTGCCGGTTCTTGTCGACGGCGATTTCACCCTGACCGACTCGGCCGCGATCTGCATCTATCTCGGTGACAAGCATGCCGAGAAGGGTTTTGGCGCCAATCCCGGCCTGCGCGGCCGCGCCGAAATGGACAGCTGGATGCATTTTGCCCAGTCGGAACTCGAAGCGCCATTGTGGAACAAACTGCGCCACCGCTTCATCCTGCCGCGGCAGTTGAGGGTCGATGTCGGCCCCGCTGTGGCGTATGATTTCGCCAATGAGATTACGACGCTCGACAAGCGACTCGCCGGCAAGGAATTCGCGCTCGGCGACCGTTTCAGCGCCGTCGACGTGATCCTCGGCGATATCGGCGGCTGGGCGCGCGGCGGCAAGATCCCCATCGCCTCCGAGCGGGTCAACGACTATCTCGACCGCATGCTTGTCCGGCCAGCACGAGCCAGGGCACAAGCCAATGGAGGTTCTTTCTGATGCTGCGCGCCAGCCATTTCATCCGTGCTGAAGCCGTCAAGGCCGATGCGCAGCGTCCAGTGCCTTTCGACGTCGCCGTACTTGCCCATGACGAGCGCCACATCCGCCGCCGCGCCCTCGAGCTTGTCCATAGCGAGCGCGTGCTTGTCGACCTGCCCGAACCTGTCGTGCTCGAAACCGGCGACGTGCTGGTGCTCGACGACGGCCGCCACGCCGAGATCATCGCCGGTGAGGAAGAACTCCACGAAATCCGCGCCCAAGATGCGGTGCATCTGACGCAACTCGCCTGGCATATCGGCAACCGCCATCTGGCGGCGGCGATCGAAGCCGACCGCATCCTCATCCTGCGCGACCATGTCATCAAGGCAATGCTCGAAGGCCTCGGCGCCCATGTCATCGACATCTCGGAGCCTTTCGAGCCGGTGCGCGGTGCCTATTCCGGCCAGGGCCACGATCGCGGGCATTCCCACGATCATGGCAATCACCGCCACGATCACGACGACCATCACCACCATCATGGCGAACACCACCATCACCATGACTGAACCCACGTCAGGCGGTGCAGCAAGGCTACGGCTGATGGCGTGGCTGTCGCCGGCGTTCCCGGTCGGCGGCTTCTCTTACAGCCATGGCCTCGAACGCGCCGTGCATGACGGGCTCATCGCCACCCGCGACGACCTTGCCGGCTGGCTGACGGCATTGGCCGAGGTCGGCTCAGGCTGGAACGACGTTGTGCTGTTTGCCGAAAGCTGGCGCCGCGCCCGGAGTAGTGGCGACCTCAAAGAGCTTGCCGACCTTGGCGAAGCGCTCGCCGGGTCGCGCGAGCGCCATATGGAAACGATGCTGCAAGGCTCAGCCTTCCTCACCGCCGCCTCTGCCTGGCCGCATCACATACTCGAAAGGCTGCCGGCCGAGTGCCCCTATTGCGTCGCCGTCGGAGCCGTTTCGGGCGCGCATGGCATACCCCTTGAGGATGCGCTTTCGGCTTACCTGCAGGCCTTTTCCACCAACCTCATCCAGGCGGCGATCCGCCTCGGTGTCGTTGGACAGGTCGCGGCAACAGCCATCATTGCCACCTTCGAGCCGACAGCGCTTTCCGTCGCCGCCCGCGCTGCGGCATCGAGCCTCGACGATCTTGGCTCCGCCGCCATCACCTCCGACATCATGGCCATGCGCCACGAGACCCAACATTCAAGGCTGTTCCGCTCATGACCGTGCTCGCATTCGTCCTTTCTGCCGTGCTCTATTTGATCACCGCCTTGCATGTGTACTGGGCGCTGGGCGGCGTCTGGCCGGGCACGGACGCGGCATCCTGCGCCCGAACCGTCGCAGGCTTCCGCGGCATCGACACCATGCCCTCGCCCTTCGCTTCCTTCGCCGTTGCCGCCTGTCTCGTGGTCGCCACCCTCTGGCCACTGGCGCTGGTCGGCGTCTTTGCCACGCCCTTTCCCAAGGCGGGCCTTGCCGCATCGGCCTTGATGATTTCGCTTGTCTTTCTCGGCCGCGGCATCGCCGGCTTCACGCCTGCATGGCGCAGGCTGACGCCGGAAATGCCGTTCGCACGGCTCGACCGGCAGTTCTATTCGCCACTGTGCCTTGCCATCGGCTTTGGCTTTGCCTTCCTCGCCATCAATGGATTTCAGTCATGACATCGAAAAACGGCCCGCTTCGCATCGGCATCGGCGGCCCCGTCGGCTCGGGCAAGACAACGCTGACCGAAAAACTGTGCAAGGCGCTGCGCGATGAGTTCTCGATCGCCGTCGTCACCAACGACATCTACACCAAGGAGGACGCGCTGATGCTCGCCCGCCTGCAGGCGCTGCCCGAAGAGCGCATCATGGGCGTGGAAACCGGCGGCTGCCCGCATACGGCGATCCGCGAGGACGCGTCGATCAACCTGCAGGCCATCGCCGAGATGAACCGCAAATTCCCCGATCTCGACATCGTCTTCATCGAGTCGGGCGGCGACAACCTTGCCGCCACCTTCTCGCCCGACCTCGCCGATCTCACGCTCTACGTCATCTCGGTCTGCCAGGGCGAAGAGATCCCGCGCAAGGGCGGCCCCGGCATCACCCGCTCCGACTTCCTGGTCATCAACAAGAGCGACCTTGCACCCTATGTGAACGTCAATCTCGAGGTCATGGAAGGCGACGCGGCGCGCCAGCGCGGCAAGCGTCCCTTCGGCTTCACCGATCTTTCGCGCGGCAAGGGGCTCGAAGCCGTCATCGACTTCATCGTCGAAAATGGCGGCCTCAGGCTGGACCAGCGGATTTCAGCCTGATCGGCGATTGCCGCGCAAGCACCAGCGCGGCATTCTTCCTCCAGTTCAGGGAGGAACACCATGGCCGTCACCCAGCTCAAGCAGACCAACCTGCCGTTCTATGAGGAGCGCGTCGACCTTGCCTGCGCCTTCCGCTGGACAGCGCGGCTCAACATGCACGAGGCGGTGGCCAACCACTTCTCGCTCGCCGTCAACGACGACGGTTCGAAATTCCTGATGAACCCCAACCAGGTGCATTTCTCACGCATCAAGGCGAGTGATCTTCTGCTCATCGACGCCAACGACCCCGAAACGATGACCGGGCCCAACGCGCCCGACCCCACCGCCTGGGGGCTGCATGGCGCCGTCCACCGCAACTGCGCCCATGCGCGCTGCGTCATGCATGTGCATTCGATCCACGCGACGGTGCTTGCATCGCTCGCCGACTCGACGCTGCCGCCGATCGACCAGAACACGGCGATCTTCTTCCGCCGCCATGTCGTCGACGCCCATTATGGCGGGCTCGCCTTCGAAGAAGAGGGCGAGCGCTGTTCCAGCCTGCTTGCCGATCCCAAGGTCAAGGTGATGATCATGGGCAACCACGGCGTCTTGGTTATCGGCGACAGCGTCGCCGACACCTTCAACCGGCTCTATTATTTCGAGCGCGCCTGCGAGACCTACATAAAAGCGCTGTGGACGGGCCGGCCGCTGCGCACCTTGTCGGACGAGATCGCTGAAAAGGCGGCGCTCGAGCAGGAGGACTATCCCGGCCAGGCCGAACGCCATCTCGCCGAACTCAAGGCGATCCTCGACGAGCAGGAACCGGTGTACCGGAGTTGAGGATTGCGCGACCAAGTTCGAATTGTTTTGGAACCGCCTGTGATCGGCTACGTCACGGCATGGATCCCCGGGATCTCCGCACTCGCTTTCGCTCGCGCTCCGACCCGAGGATGACGGATGAACTAACGCCTTTGCTATTCACCAACCTTGGAGATTTGCCGCGAAACCCAATGCCTCGTCATCCTCGGGCGGAGCAGGAGCGAAGCGACGTAGCGGAGGCCCGGGGATCCATGCCTCGGTATCTCCACGTCTGCGGTCTGAGCAGATCCGAAGCCATTCAGTCCAACCCCAGCAGAACCCGCACTTCGTCGTCGCTGTGCGCCACCAGAAGAACGGGGAGAAGGAACAAGCGGCAGCGCCGACGCCCCCTCTCCCCGTTTTTCACCGGGAGAGGGTAAGGGTGAGGGGCAAATTCAGAGCGAAGCCGCTCAGCCCAGCCCGAGCAGCGCCCGAACCTCATCAGCACTGTGCGCCACCAGGGCGCCGGCCGGGCCGTCGATCTTGTCTTGCGGCCAGAAGATGGTGCGCATGCCGGCGGCAACGCCTGATGTCGCACCGGTCACGGAGTCTTCCATCACCACCGTGTCGGCGGGATCGATCTCGGTCAGCCACGCCGCGCGCAGATAGGGCTCGGGATCGGGCTTGCCGTTGCGCACGTCGTTGCGGCTGATCGTCTTCATCGTCGGCTCGTGGATGCCGACGGCACGCAAGTTCACGTCGACAACCATGCGGTCGGAATTCGACACCACCGCCTGCACCACGCCCCTGGCCTTGAGGTCGCGGAAAATTTCCATCGCACCTTCACGCGGCAGAAGGCTTAGCGCATGGCCCATATAGTGGTCGTATTTAAGCGCGATCCACTCGTCGAAGTCGAGACCGAGCCCGAACTGCTCGCGTAGCACCACATAGACCGGCTTTGCCGCCTGGCCGACGACGCGCGCATGCAGGTCAGCCGGCGGCTCGATGCCAGCGCTGCGCAGGGCCGCCACAAGCGCCCTTTCGTGCAGCGGCTCGCTGTCGATCAGCGTGCCGTCCATATCCCAGTACACTGCCTTCGGAATCATATGACCGGTCCTTGTTCACCCCATTGCTCATAGGAGCTTTGGCGGCGGAATTGAACCGGTCATATGATAGCGGAAAATACATGCGCGTGCGCTCGTACTTTCAAAGACGCCGGCCGCAAGGGTCGTTGCCGTCGAGATAACCCATGTCACGCTTGAGATGATCCGGCAGGTCCCTGAAGTCGAGCACGCGCTTGCGCGCGCGCCAGCCGAATGCCGCCGCCAGCCGCGACGTAAGGGAAACCGGCTCGCAATGAATGAGGCCTGTCTGAACCGTGTTCATGATCGTCAACCTCCGTGGATATTGATTACCCGCTGATGGGTTGACCGGGATATAATGCCATGAAACCCTTGTTTTCCAATCGAACGTCGATCTAGACCCATTAAGAGAGCTTATGTGTCATGGCCTCACAACTTCCCCCGTTGGCCGCAATCAGGGTGTTTGAGGCCACCGCCCGGCACGCCAGTTTCACCAAGGCGGCGGTTGAGCTCGGCATGACCCAGGCGGCGGTCAGCTACCAGATCAAGCTGCTCGAAGAGCGTGTCGGCGCGCCGTTGTTTCTAAGAAAACCCCGGCAAGTGGTGCTCACCGAAACCGGCAGCCGCCTGGCGCCGGCCGTCTCCGACGCCTTCAACATCCTGAGCGAGGCCTATGCGGCGGCGCGGGCCGGTTCGGGCGGAACCTTGTGCATCTCCACCGTGCTGACCTTCGCCTCCAACTGGCTGGCACGGCACATCGGCTCGTTCCAGCTGCGCCATCCCGCCATCGCGGTGCGCCTCGACACCTCCAGCCACATGGTCGATTTTTCGCGCGAGGAGGTCGATATCGGCATCCGCTCCGGCGACGGCAAATGGCCGGGGCTTGTCGCCCACCTGCTTTTCCGCGCCCAATACACCCCCATGCTGAGCCCGCGCCTGGCCGAGAGCATTGGCGGGATCAAAGAGCCAGCCGACCTTTTGAAGCTGCGCATCCTCGATCCCAATGACGTCTGGTGGAAGCGCTGGTTCGCCCTGGCCGACGTGCCCACCGACAGCCTGGAAGGGCGTCCCGACACCTCCATGGGTTCGCAGGCCTATGAGGCCAACGCGGCGATGGCCGGCCAGGGCGTGGCGATCCTGACGCGCAAATTCTTCACCGCCGAACTCGCCGAGGGCCGCCTGATCCAGCCCTTCGATCTTCTCGGCGACGATGGCCATGCCTACTGGCTGGTCTATCCCGAAACGCGCCGCAACGTGCCCAAGATTCGCGCCTTCCGCGAGTGGCTTTTGCCCGAGATCGCCGACTTCGACGGCTGAGCCTGAGCTCCGCGCGGTTGCGTTCGGCACCGTTCTGGCTCAATGCTTGGCCGCCGTGACAGCTTGCCACTTCAGCCCGATTGCTTCAAAACCTGACGATGGCGAGGCAAATCTGAGAGATTTGCGGCCAAATTGACCGATATCGGCGGCGTTTTCTTGCGATACCGGCACGAAAGACGAAAAAATGTCTGCGATCGCAACCGGCGCGCAATCACCGGCAACTCCTTGGCGTCACGAAATTCGTGCGATGCTGGCGCTCGCCTGGCCGATGATCCTCACCAACCTGGCGCAGACGGCGATGACCGCCACCGACGTCATGATGCTCGGCCGGCTCGGGTCCGATGCGCTCGCCGCCGGCGCGCTTGGCTCGAACCTCTATTTCGCGCCGCTGATCTTCGGGCTCGGACTGATGTATGCGACCTCGCCGATGATGGCCGCCGAGCTTGGCCGCAAGCGCCATTCGGTGCGCGATGTCCGCCGTACCGTGCGCCAGGGCCTGTGGCTCGCCGTCCTCATCTCCATCCCGATCTGGGCCCTGTTGTGGTTCACCGAGCCGATCCTGCTCGTCATGGGCCAGGAACCCAAGCTCGCCGAGCAGGCCGGCATTTATGTGCATCACCTGCAGTGGGCGGCGTTGCCGTTTTTCGGCTACATCGTCTTGCGCTCCTTCATCTCGGCACTTGAACGCCCCGGCTGGGCCCTGGTCATCATGGCGATCGCTGTTGCCGCCAACGCGCTCGGCAACTGGCTTTTGGTGTTCGGCAAATGGGGTTTTCCCGAGATGGGCATCGCCGGCTCTGGCCTTGCCACCAGCATCGCCAGCGCGATGATGTTTCTGGGCATGGCCGCCGTGGTGATGACGGAAAAGAAGTTCCGCCGCTACCGGCTGTTCGGCCGCTTCTGGCGGGCCGACTGGCCGCGTTTCAAGGCGCTGCTGTGGCTCGGCGCGCCGATCTCCGGCATCCTTGCCTTCGAGGTCACCATCTTCAACGCCGCAGCCTTCCTGATGGGGCTGATCAATTCGGCGTCGCTGGCGGCGCACGCCATCGCCATCCAGATCTGCGCGGTCACCTTCATGATCCCGCTCGGCCTTGGCCAGGCGGTTACCGTGCGCGTCGGGCTTGCCTTTGGCGCGAAGGACCATGACGGCATCACCCGCGCCGGCTGGACGGCCTATGTGCTCGGGGTGTCCTTCATGGCGCTGATGGCGCTTGTCATGGTTTTGTGGCCGCATGCCTTGATCGGCGCGTTCATCGACGTCAGCGACCCGGCCAACGCCACCGTCATCGGCCTTGCCGTCACCTTCCTGGTCTTCGCCGCCCTGTTCCAGGTCGTCGACGGCGCGCAGGCGGTTTCGGCCGGCATGCTGCGCGGGCTGCAGGACACGACCATTCCGATGATCTATGCCGCGATCGGCTATTGGGGCGTCGGCCTGCCGCTCGGCGTCGTGCTCGCCTTCCACTTCGGTTTCGAAGGCCGCGGCATCTGGATCGGCCTGTTCACCGGCCTCGCCGTGGTGTCAGCGCTGCTTTTGTGGCGCTGGTTGAGGCGGGAAAAGCTCGCGCTGATGGACCGGCCGGTGATGTGAAGGGTAGCCCTTCTCCCCGTTCACGGGGAGAAGGTGCCGGCAGGCGGATGAGGGGCAGCACGAACTCGCAGAATTGGCGCTGCCCCTCACCCGGCCGCTTCGCGGCCACCCTCTCCCCGTAAACGGGGCGAGGGAAGATTTCTCAACTCTCCGACGACATCGCCCCGAGCAACTTCCTGATATCACCGAACCTGGCGATCAGCCCGAACACCAAAGCCGCCACCGCCACAAAGAACACCGACACCGAGGCCATTGTCGGGGTGTAACCGTACCGCAGGGCGTTGAAGATCTTGATCGGCAGGGTTTCAAGCGTGAAGCCGATGGTCATGTAGGCGACGATGTATTCGTTGAGCGACAGAACGAAGGCAAAGGCGTAGCCCGAAACGAGATAGGGCCGGATCAGCGGCAGCACCACCGTCTTCAGCACCGTGCGATCATCGGCGCCCATGGTCGCCGCCGCCTCGACCAGCGAGCGGTCGATGGAGGCAAAGCCGAGCGACAGGGTGACCAGCGGCAGCGTGACGAAAAAGATCGCGTGGCTGATCACAGCCGTCCATGGCTGGCCATAGAAGCCGGTCGTTGCCCAAAAGGTCAGCATGCCAAGGGCTGTGATGACAGGCGGCAGGATGAAAGGTGCCAGGCCGAGAATCTGGAAGACATTCGCCCAAGGCGCGATGCGCCGCCACAGGAACCAGGCCAGCGGCAAAGCGATGGCGACAGCCAGTGCCGCCGCGGTCACCGCCAGCGACAGCGAGGCGATCAGCGCCTTGCGCCATTCCGGATCGGCGAAGATCTGCGCATACCAGGCCAGCGAAAAGCCTTTTGGCGGGAAGGCCAGATCCTGCTTTTCGTTGACCGACACACCGGCAACGACGATCAGCGGTGCGGCGAGAAACAGGGCTACGGCTGTGAAATAAAGCCGGCGAAAGAAGGTCTGTTTCACAGCGCGCTCTCCCTGCGTCCGACGAGCAGCGTCAGCCCCACCAGCGCCAGCGACATCAGCACCAAAAACACCGCCATCGCCGCGGCGAAGGGCATGTTGGACTGGTAGATCGCCTGGTCGGTGATCAGCACCGACAGTGTCCAGTTCGATGGCCGGCCTAGTATCTGCGGCAGCAGGTACGAGCCGAGCGCAAAGACGAAGACCATGATCAGCGTGGCGACAATGGTGTTGCGCAGTGCCGGCACGACAACATTGAGAAAGGCCCTGACCGGCGAAGCACCCAGCGTGCGCGCGGCCTCGAGCAGTGTCGGGTCAAGACGCACCAAAGCGGGATAAAGCACCAGGATCGTATAGGGCAGCGCCTGGTAGACCATGCCGGTCAGCACCGCCCAGAAGCTCGGCAAAAGCGCCACCGGCTCCTTCATCAGGCCGATGGCGACGAACAGATTGGTGATGCCGGCGGTGCGCGAAAACAGCGTCGACCAGGCAAAGCCGATGATGACCTCGGATAGCGACAGCACCGACAGCAGGCACACCAGCCAGATCGTCTGCACCTTGCGCGGCCGCTTGGTGAGCAGGAAAGTGAAGGGGAAGGCGATCAACACGCAGCAGATGGCGACCATCACCGCCAGCATCAGCGAGAAGCCGAGCACCTTGCCGAAGAACGGCGTGAGGAAGCGGGCGTAGTTGGAGAAGACGAAATCGGGCGTGTAGAAGCCCGAGGGATCGCGCTGGAAGAAACTCACCGCGATCATCGTCGAAAACGGCACGACGAAAAAGACGATCAGCATCAGCCCGGGGAAAAACAGCGGACTGTAGTCGGCGATCGATTTCGGTGCCTCGCGCTTCATGACTTGAGCACCACGCAGGCTTCCGCCGGCAGGATCAGGCCGACCTGCTGGCCGGCCACGACCTCGGGCCGTTCGCGCGGGGTAGCGACAGCAACGATGGTTTTGCCGCCCGCCTCGACAAAGGTCTCGATCGTGCCGCCGAGATCGCGCACGAAGGTCACCGTGCCAGCGATGGCATCGCCACCGACCGGGCCGAGATGCACGTCCTCGGGGCGGATCGACACCGAAGCCTTGGTCATGCCTTCGGGCATCGTGAGATCAGGAATGGCCTGCCCAAGCACCGAGACGCGGCCGAGACGGTCGACGGTCGCATCGAGCAGATTGGTCATGCCGATGAAGTCGGCGACAAAGGCGTCGGCCGGCTTGCGGTAGATCTCGATCGGGGGTGCTGCCTGCAGGATCTTGCCGTTGCCCATGACGACGACGAGATCGGCCATGGTCATGGCCTCGCGCTGGTCGTGGGTGACGACGAAGGTGGTGATGCCGAGCCTTTGCTGCAGCTGGCGCAGCTCTACCTGCATCGCCTCGCGCAGCTTGGCGTCGAGCGCCGACAGCGGCTCGTCGAGCAAAAACAGCTTTGGCGACAGCGCGAGCGCACGGGCAATGGCCACACGCTGGCGCTGGCCGCCGGAAAGTTTGGCCACCGGCCGGTCGGAAAAGCCGGGCAGATCGATCAGCTTGAGCAACTCGTCGGAGCGCTTCTTCTGGTCTTCGCGCGAGGCGCCGCGAATGCGCAGCGCATAGGAGATGTTGTCGCCGACCGACAGATGCGGAAACAGCGCCAGCGACTGGAACACCATGCCGAGATTGCGCTTGTGCGTCGGCACCGGGGTGATGTCGGTGCCGTCGAGCAGGATCTCCCCGTGGGTCGGCTCCTCAAGACCGGCAATCATGCGCAAAAGCGTTGTCTTGCCGCAGCCGGAAGGGCCAAGCAGGCAAACGAACTTGCCGTGCGGCACCGACAGATTGGCCGTGTCGACAGCCTTGAAGTTGCCGAATGACTTGGTGATGTCCTTGAGCTCAAGTCCGGACATGGGGGTGCCTTAAAACGTTGGTGCGGCGTTGCGGAAAGCGTCTCTTCTCCCCGTTTACGGGGAGAAGATGCCGGCAGGCAGATGAGGGGCGGTGCGAGCCTTGCCGCGCTGGCTCTGCCCCTCATCCGGCCCTACGGGCCACCTTCTCCCCGTAAACGGGGAGAAGGAACAAGAAGATCACCCAACGATCAGCTCGGTCCACTTCTGGTTAATCCAGTCGGCCTTGGTGGTGTAGAGGTCGTAGCGCGGGATGATCGGCGGAATGTCCGACGACACGGCGGCGAACTGTTCCGGCGTCAGGTCGAGCAGATCGCGCTTGACCGTCGGTGCGGTGCCGACCTTGCGCGACATCAGCGCCTGCACGGCGGGCTGACACATGTGATCGATGAAGGCATGCGCCTCCTCGGTCTTCTTCGAAGCGCGCGACAAAACCCACGAGCCGGAATCCTGGATGCCGCCTTCCTTGGGGAAGGTCGAGCGCACAGGGTGGCCCTCCGCCGCCGCAAGGCCGGTAACATCGTGATAATACTGGCCCATCGGGATTTCGCCCGACTTCAGAGCCTGTTCGAACTGCGCCTCGTCACGATACCACAGCCGGACATTCGGCTTGACCTCGGCGAGCTTGTCCAGCGCCTTGAGGATGCCTTCCTCGGTGTCGAGCGCCTTGGTGCCGCCCATGAAGGTGGTCGCGGTTACTTCGAGCAGGAAGGAGTTGGAGGCCAGCGCCAGCAGGCCGAGCTTGTCGACGTTGGCCGGATCCCAGAGCGCCGCCCAGCTGTCGGGCGCGGTCGGGTAGACGTTGGTGTTGGTGACAAGCGTGATGTACCAGGCCACCGCTCCGATACCGGCGACGCGTCCATCAGGGTACTTGTTGACGAAATGCTCGATCAGGTTCGAGCTGTTCTTGATCTTGGCAAGGTCGAGCGGCGCCCACAGACTGGTCGACTGGCCCTTGAGCATCGCTGTCTGCGACATCATCGAAAGATCGGCCGGCGCCTGGCCGGCCTTGGCCGCCTGCTCGAGCTGCACCAGCCAGGCTTCGCCTGTCGGTTCGGCGATGGATTCGACAGCAATGCCTGTCGCCTTGGTGAATTCGGGGAAGATGTGCTCGTCGAACGACTTCTTGAAGTAGCCGCCATAGACGCCGATCTTGATCGACTTGTCCTGCGCCCTCAGGATCGATGGCATGGCGAGCAGGCTGGCGGACGCCACGCCAGCGCCAAGCACGGCGCGCCGGCTGATCGGGGTGTTCAGTATCTTTTTCATTGGTCTTCTCCTCATTTATTGCCGGCTTTTGCCGGACGTTCCCATGATTTTTTAATGACGGAGGCTCGTGTCAGCGTGCTGCGGCGCGGGCCTCCAGTGAACGGGCATATTGGGTCAACGGGTAGCAAAGCACGAAGAAGATCACGGCCACCAGCCCGTAGACGGTGAACGGCTCGAAGGTCGCGTTGTTGATGGCGTTCGAGGTCCTGAGCAGTTCCTCAAAGCCGATGATCGAGGTCAGCGCGGTTGCCTTGATGAGCTGGACGAGGAAGCCGACGACCGGAGCGCGGGTGATGGCAAAGGCCTGCGGCAGGATGATCAGGCGCAACTCCTGGACATAGTGCAGGCCAAGGCTCGCGCCGGCATCCCACTGACCCTGCGGCAAGGCGTCGACGCCACCGCGCCAGATCTCGGCGAGATAGGCGCTGGCAAAAAAGGTCAGGCCGAGCACGGCCGCCGTCCACGGCTCGATGCGGAAGCCGAGCATCGGCAGGCCGAAGAACATTAGGAACAACTGCATGAGCAAGGGCGTGCCCTGAAACAGCGCGATGTAGCCGCTGGCGAAGCGGCGTTTCCATTTGCCCTTGGAAATGCGCAGAAACAGGATGGCGATGCCGACGATGCCGCCACCGACAAAGGCGGCGATCGACAACAGCACGGTCCAGCGCGTGGCGAAGATCAGGTTGCGCAGGATATCCCAGAAGGTGAATTCGATCATGATACGCCTGCCGACAATGTACGGCGGCCGATGCCGACCAGAAGCCGGCGCAGCGCGATCGAAAGGCCGAGATAGATCATGGCGACGACGAAATAGGTCTCGAAGGGGCGGAACGTCCGCGCCTGCAGCATGTCGGCTTCGTAGGTGAGTTCACTCACTGCGATCTGCGACACGACCGAGGACTCGAGCATCATGATCACGATCTGGCTCGTCAGGGCAGGGAAGATGACCTTCAGCGCCTGCGGCAGCACGATCTTGACGAAGACCTGGCGCGGCCGCAAGCCCAAAGCAAAGGCCGCCTCGCGCTGGCCTTTCGGCACCGCGTCTAGGCCGGCACCGACGATCTCGGTGGTGTAGGCGGCCATATTGAGCGTCATCGCCAGGATGGCGGCGGCGATCGGATCGAGCCTGATACCGATCGCCGGCAGGCCAAAGAAGATGAAGAACAATTGCACCAGGAACGGCGTGTTCCTGATCACCTCGACATAGACAGTGATGGTGCGCTTGAGCCACAGCGGTCCGCTGCGGCGGCCGGCGGCGGCCAGCACGGAGATTACCGTGCCGGCCAGCGTCGTTACCACGATCAAGAAGATGGTCATGGCGGCACCGCGCGCGATTGCGCCCAGTGCCCCTTCAAGCCAGCCGAAGTCGAGGCTGTAGCTCACCTATCAATCCTTGAGGTTCTCGGGGTTGAGCGGAACCTTCAGCCATGCTTCGGACGACTTGCTGAGACGGCCATCGGCCAGCATCGCCGCGACAGTGTCGTTGATCACCTTCTTGAGACCGTCCTCTTTCTTGTTGAGGCCGATATGCGACGGCGAGGTCAAAAGCTGGAACTTCTGCTCCGGCTTGAGTGCTTCCTGGCGCGCCAGCACCTGGGCGCCGACGTCGTTGCCGACAACCATCAACTGGGTCTGGCCGGAAATGAAGGCCTGGATGACGGCGTTGTAATTGTCGAAGCGCTTGATGTCGGCGTTAGCCGGCGCCGCCTCGGTCAGCGAGGTGTCTTCCAGCGTGCCGCGATTGACGGCGATCGACTTGCCGGCGAGGTCGTCCTTGCCGGCAACCTTGAGTTCGGCGGGGCCGATCACGGCGATGTAATAAGGCGCGTAGGCAGCGGCGAAGTCGATGACCTGCTCGCGCTCCTTGGAGTAGCCGACGCTCATCAGCAGATCGACGCGGTGGTCGGTCAGGTAGGGGATGCGGTTCTGGCCGGTCACCGGCACCGGGTTGAGCTTGACCTTAAGCGCGTCGGCGATCGCCTGCGCCACATCCATGTCATAGCCCTTGAGGCTCATGTCGGCGCTGGCCGAGGAAAAGGGCGGGAAATCGGCGAAGACGCCGACATTGATCTGGCCGGCCTTGGCAATGTCTTCGAGCGCATCGGCATTAGCCGGCTGCACAGCGAAGGCGGCAGTGCCAGCGACAATCAGAGCGGCGACCGTCGATTGCAAAATCGTCTTGATGTTCATGTCGTGGTTCCCTCTGGAATGTTTGCTTGTTGAACAGTCTCGTTAGCACCTGGCCGCTGCTTCCCAAACAGCGGCCAGTCGAAATTGTTGTTGTTTATGCGCCCTTATTGGTGACGAAGGGGCTGAACATCATCAGGCTCAGGATCTCGAACAGCACCTGGGCGCCGGCATGCGCCGTATTGGTGGTCGAGTCGTATTGCGGCGCGACCTCGACGACATCGCCGCCGACAAGGTTGAGGCCCTTCAAGCCGCGCAGGATCTCCAGCACTTCACGCGTCGTCAGCCCGCCGACTTCAGGCGTGCCGGTGCCGGGCGCAAAGGCCGGGTCGAGGCTGTCGATGTCGAATGACAGATAGGTCGGGCCGTCGCCGACGATCTTCTTCGCCTTTTCGATGACTGCGGGAATGCCCATGCCACTGACGTCTTCGGCGTGGATGATGGTCATGCCGGATTCGTAGGAGAACTCCCACAGATACTCGGCCGAGCCACGGATGCCGATCTGGATGACGCGGCTGGGGTCGAGCACGCCGTCAAGCACCGCGTTGCGGAACGGGCCGCCATGGTGAAACTTGGTCAGGTCGTAGGCGCCGCCGGTGTCGCAATGGGCGTCGATGTGGATCATGCCGACCGGGCGTTTCTTTCCGACCGCCTTGAGGATCGGATGGGTGATCGAATGGTCGCCGCCGACCGACAGCGGCACAACGCCAGCGTCGACGATCTGGCCGATGCGACGCTCGATGTCTTCATGGCTGAGTTCGAGCCGGTAGCGGCTGCGGAATGGCACGTCGCCGATGTCGGCGACCCTGAGTTCCTGCACCGGCGCGCAGTCGAGCACGTGGTTGTAGGGGCCGATGCGTTCGATGGTGCGCAGCGCGCGCGGGCCGAAACGCGAGCCGGGCCGGTTGGTGACGCCGAGATCCATCGGCACACCGATCATCGCCACCTGCAGGTCGCCGAAATCCGGATTGTCGTTGTCGATCTCCCGATAGGGCGCGGTCAGGAAGGTCGGGATGCCCGAATAGGGCGCGAGCCGGGTGCCGGCCTTGTTGAAAATCTTGTCGGCGACGCGGCGGAATTTCGGGTCGAACAGATCGCCGCCATGGCCCTCGCCATATTTCTTGCGCAGCTCGTCAAGTTTTTTGACGTCGAAACCCATGATTTCCTCCTGTGGTCCGAGACGGCAATGCGGGCGATCGCCTGTAGCCGCCCGCTCCCGGCGGTCAGCCTGATACCTCATGTTCCCCGCATGCTTTTTGGTTGTTATCGGCCAAGTCTCCGGCAGCGCCGTTGAAATAGCAATTGATAATGTTAAGGTCTTAGCTGTGAGAATTTCTCACAGTGAACGGCCCTTGCCGTGGAGATTTTGATGTCCAGGCGCCTGCCCCCGCTGAACCCGCTGCGCGCCTTCGAGGCAACCGCCCGCCATGGCTCGCTGACCAAGGCGGCGGTCGAACTCAACGTCACCCATGGCGCGATCAGCCACCAGATCCGGGCGCTTGAAGCCACCTTGAAAGTCAAGCTTCTGGAACGCAGCGGCGCGCGCCTCAAGCTCACGCCCCAAGGCGCCGAGCTGTTGCCCGCCGTATCGGGTGCCTTCGAAAGCATTGCGGCGGCAACCGCGCGCATGACGCGGCCAACCAGTTCGGGAAAGCTCACCGTCAGTTGCGTTCCAGCGCTTCTGGCGCTTTGGCTCATCCCACGGCTCGGCGGCTTCACCTCGCAATATCCCGGCATCAGCATCAGTCTCAACGCATCCAACGACCCGCGCGACATCCACGCGCCCGATGTCGATGTCTGCGTGCTCTATGGCGACGGCAGCTGGACCGATTGCTGGCTGAAGAAATGGTCGACCCCGGAGCTGTTTCCGGTGGTCAGCCCGACGCTCATCAACAACCGGCCGATCCGCAGCGTGCGCGACATTGCCGACCATGTGCTGTTGCATGCCGACGACGGCCGCGAGTGGCACACCTGGCTGGCCGCCGCCGACGCGCTCGACATCAAGCCGGCACAGCAGCACCGCATGTCGGGCGCGAGCCTGACCACGGAGGCTGCGGTGCACGGCCATGGCCTGGCGCTCGGCGACAATGTGACGGCCTCCAGCCTGCTCGCCAAGGGCCAGCTGGTCACGCCGTTCAACCTGTCGGTGCCGGCGATCGACGCCTTCTATGTCGTCTGCCGCAACGAGGTGAAATGCGCGCCCATCGCGCAGGTTTTCATCGACTGGCTGTTTGCCGAGCGCGAAGACCTCGCCGCTCGCACGGAGCAGGCCGTCACCGGCCAGATCAGCATCCGCAAGAGACGCTCCACCAAGACGCCGCAGCCAGCATGATGCGCGCCAACGTATGGCGCTCTAACGAGACCGTCAGGTCCCGGGGGCAGACTGGGGAAACAGGAAGGTTATCCCGGTTTTAATGCCCCATTTCGGACCGAGATCTGGCCCTTCCAGCCAGTATTTCGCGCCCACCGAAAGGCTGACCGTCTGCTCACCGAGCTTGACGATCTGCGAGACGGAGGCCGAAACCGGCAGGTTCCAAATGTCGCCCGTCCAGTCATAGGAGGCATCGAGGTTCGCCGAAAGCGTCCTTCCGCCGCCGATATGCCAGGCAATGAAGGGCTGCACTTCGCTCGCACTCACGCTCGGCCGGTCGCCGTCGCCGAGCACCGACCACATATGGCTTGCCGAAACGCCCATCGTTATGGATTGCGATTGCAAAAGGAGAAGGCCGGACGGGCCAAGCGACAGCTTGCCTGAACCGAGCTCATCTTCGGTGGCGGTGGGAAACGATATCTGCGGCCCCACCGCCCAGACCAACGGGCCGTGCGTGCTTGGGGTCAGGGAAAAATTCTGACTGATGTCGCCAAGGCCGAAGCGCCCTTCCTTGAGCCCGGCCGGATCGCTGTAGGCGACAGGAAAATCGGTATGCGAAATCATGTTCCAGTCGTCGTTGATCGCAAACGGTATGACCGGCTCTATGTCCAGCGAGTAGGAATAGACATTGCCTTGCGGCCAGCGCCCGAAGTCGAAATCGGCGTGGACGGGGACGCTGATCATGAAGGAGGCTGGGTTTGAGACTTTCCGCGCCAGTTCGTCGGCATCGTCGGCGGCCGACGCATCAACCGCTGCCAGCAAAAGGAAAGCGCCTGCGACCTGCAGGGAAATCAGCCGAGGCGCAAGACCACCGCCCGCGCGGCGACTGAGTTCGCCGGTTACGCCTTGATTCATTTCCATAAAGCCGAAAGTCTCCCGTTGCCGCCAATATGGGATAGTGCGCCGCGGTAAGTCAAACCGCGCGCCCTGCCTGCGTGGCGCCAAGCAAGGGCATCTGGCCACTCTTTCAGCCTGTGCAACCTATGAGGCCAGGGTTGCTTTTTTCTCGTCTGCAGCTTGATCGCCCGCGCGCTATATCTCAAAGCTGTCAACGAGGTCGCGGTCCCTACCTGCTCGACAGGGCGGACGCGCCAAGGAGGAATGAAGCGGCATGGCCAGGACCGACATTGCACGGCGGGTGTACAACCACACCTGGAAGCTCGATCCGATCGTGCGGTCGCTGCTCGACACGGACTTCTACAAGCTTTTGATGCTGCAGATGATCTGGGGCATGCACCCCAAGGTCGACGCCACCTTCTCGCTGATCAACCGCGCGACTTCGGTCAAGCTCGCCGAGGAAATCGACGAGGGCGAATTGCGCGAACAGCTCGACCATGCGCGCACCCTGCGCTTCTCCAAAAAGGAGATGATCTGGCTCGGCGGTAACAATTTCTACGGCCGCAAGCAGATTTTCGAGCCGGAATTCCTCGCCTGGCTCGAGAATTTCCAGCTGCCGCCCTATGAACTCGAAAAGCGCGACGGCCAGTATGAGCTGACCTTCGCCGGCCCGTGGATGTACACCTCGATGTGGGAGATCCCCGCACTTGCCATCATCAACGAGCTGCGCTCGCGCTCGGTGATGAAGGCCTTCGGTCCCTTCGCCCTCGACGTGCTTTATGCCCGCGCCAAGTCCAAGATGTGGGACAAGACCGAGCGGCTGAAGTTGCTGCCCGACATCAAGATCTCGGATTTCGGCACGCGCCGCAGGCATTCGTTCCTGTGGCAGCGCTGGTGCGTCGAAGCGCTCAAGGAAGGCATCGGCGAGGCCTTTACCGGCACGTCCAACGTGCTTCTGGCCATGGACACCGACCTCGAAGCGCTCGGCACCAACGCCCATGAGCTGCCAATGGTCTATGCCGCGCTCGCCAACAGCCAAGACGAACTCAAGCAGTCGCCCTACAAGGTGCTGCGCGACTGGCAGCGCTATTATGGCGGCAACCTTTTGATCGTCTTGCCCGACGCCTTCGGTACCGCCGCCTTCCTGCGCGACGCGCCCGACTGGGTCGCCGACTGGACCGGCTTCCGCCCCGACAGCGCCCCACCGATCGAAGGCGGCGAGCGCATCATCGAGTGGTGGCGCGAAAGGGGCCAGGACCCGCGCTCGAAGCTTTTGATCTTCTCCGACGGGCTCGACGTCGACACCATCATCGAAACCTACCGGCACTTCGAGGGCAAGGTGCGCATGTCCTTTGGCTGGGGCACCAATTTGACCAACGACTTCGAGGGCTGCGCGCCTGTCGAAACCGATCGGCTCAACGCCATTTCGCTGGTCTGCAAGGTCACCGAAGCCAACGGCCGCCCGGCGGTCAAGCTGTCGGACAACCCGGCCAAGGCCACCGGCGACAAAAAAGAGATCGCCCGTTACCTCCGCATCTTCGGCGAAAAGGACCGCGTCGAGCAGTTGGTGAAGGTGTAGGCCGGTTCGGAAATAGTATTTTCGCCGTTCAGACCAGCGTCACGCCTGCGTCGCGCATCTTGCCGATCATGACGTCCAGCGACCCGCCGAGGTCGATGGCGCGGCAGGCGTCGAGCCGGACTGTGGTTGCAAAACCATGCTTGACCGCGTCGAGCGCCGAATAGGCAACGCAGAAATCAGTGGCCAGCCCAACCAGCGTGATTTCGTCCATGCCGCGCTCGCGCAGATAGCCGGCAAGACCGGTCGGCGTGAGGCGGTCGTTTTCGAAAAAGGCCGAATAGCTGTCGATGCCGGAACGAAAACCCTTGCGCACCACAAGCTCGGCCTTGGCCCAGGCGAGGCCGGAATGGAAGTCGGCGCCGCGGCTGCCCTGGATGCAGTGGTCCGGCCACAGCGTCTGGGTGCCGTAGGGCATGTCGATGCTTTCAAACGGCTGCTTGCCCTGATGGCTGGAGGCAAAACTCGAATGGCCGGCCGGATGCCAGTCCTGGGTCAGCAGGACGTGTTCGGTGTTGCGTATGAGGTCGTTGACCAGTGGAATGATCTCGTCGCCGCCCGACACGGCAAGCGCGCCGCCGGGGCAAAAGTCGTTCTGCAGGTCGACAACGATGAGCGCGTCGGTGGCCATGGAGCCTCCATCAGGCTGGTTTCTCGGGCCGCCGAAACTGGGTCAGATGGCAGCGCGCGTCAACCTTCAACTTGGCCAAGACCTGGCTTCGCGCGACGCGAGGCCAGGCTTTGACAAAAGGCCGCAGCGGACTATCATTTGAATGCGAATGATTTTGTCCGGTGACAAGCCGGGAGGCATTGCGTGTCCCGTTGCGCGAAACCCAAGACGCCGAAGACCGAAGATATCAGGCCCCGGGAAGGCCTGCGATGAACGGGCACAGCGGCTCGCCCGACGGCGGCTTCCATTTGCAGGAACAGATCGGCTTCATCCTGCGCAAGGCACATCAGCGCCATGTCGCGATCTTCGCCGCCCATATCGGCGACCTGACGCCGCCGCAATTCGCGGCACTGGCCAAGTTGCACGATGTCGGCGAAACCTCGCAGAACCAGCTTGGCCAGCTGGTCGCCATGGATGCCGCGACCGTCAAGGGCGTGATCGACAGGCTGCATGCGCGCGGCCTGGTGCAGATGGCAAAGCATGACGTCGACAAGCGGCGCTTGATGGTGCGCCTGACCGACGAGGGCCGGCGCGTGGTGGAAGAGCTTGTGCCACTGGCGCGGACAGTCACCGAGGAGACGCTGTCGCCGCTGTCATCGAAGGATGCGGCGACGTTGCTGGAGCTGCTGGTGAAGATTGGTGGTTAGGGCAGTAGGGGATTAGGGCAATAAGGCAGTAAAGGAACGGCCAAAACTGCCCTACTGCCCTATTGCCGTACTGCCCTAATGTCAGCCGACGAAAGCGCGCTCGACGACGAAGGTGCCCGGCTCATTGAGCGAGCCTTCGACGAAGCCGAGGCTTTCGGCCAGTTCCTTGACGTCCTTGAGCATGTGCATCGAGCCGCAGATCATGATGCGGTCGGTTTCAGGATCAAGCTTTTCGATGCCGAGATCGGAATAGAACTGGCCCGACGAGATGAGCGCTGTGATGCGGCCCATGCGCTCGGACTCTTCTTGTGTCGTCGAGTTGTACAGCGTGACGCGGCCATGGGTCAGTTCGCCGATCAGCGGATCGTTTTCGAGATTGGCGACAAGTTCCTGGCCATAGGCCAGCTCGGCGACGTCGCGGCAGGTGTGGGTCAGCACGACATGTTCGTAGCGCTCATAGGTGTCGGGATCGCGCAGCAGGCTGGCGAAGGGCGCGATGCCGGTGCCGGTCGAGATCATGAACAGGCGCTTGCCGGGGGTCAGCGCGTCGAGCACCAGCGTGCCGGTCGATTTCTGGCGCATCAGTACGGTGTCGCCCGGCTCGATCTTCTGCAGCTCCGAGGTCAGCGGGCCATCCGGCACCTTGATCGAGAAGAATTCAAGCTCGTCGTCCCAGGACGGGCTCGCCACCGAATAGGCGCGGAAGACCGGCTTTTCGGCATTGGGCAGGCCGATCATGACGAACTCGCCCGAGCGGAAGCGCAGCGACTGTGGCCGGGTGATGCGGAAGGCAAACAGGCGATCGGTGTAATGCTTCACCGAAACCACCGTTTCAGCATAGACATTGGCAGGGATAGGGAACTGAAGCGGCTTTGCGTCGACCGTCTTCAGCGCTGCTGCGGTGTTCATCGATCAAACCTCTCGCCAGGCGCGAGCGGCGTTTTCGACCGGCGCGCTGCGGAAATACAGGCAAAGTGTGGAGCCTTGTTCAGCCCTTTAATTAGTATGCATATGATCTCAACGTCAAGATTGTGGCCTAAAACGCCTTTCTAAACTGGCACATGATCGTAGTCCGGGCTTTTCGGGATTGGTCGATGGACGAGAAAATTCCCGCAATGGCGGGAAATGCCATCGCGCATCGACGTAGCGGGACCTGCGCCGGCTGGCGCGGGCTGGCCCGGATAACCTTCGCTTCGCTCCGGTTTCCGGGATGACGGCTGTTGGTGTCAGCCCATCGCCTTGCCATCGGCGTCAAAGCGGTAGGTGCGTGCCGCGTCGGGCGTGGCGTAAAGCGTGGCGCCGGGGCCGGTCTGGTATTCGCCAAACAGGCGGATGGTGATGAGGCCGGCTTTTTCGGTTTCCAAAAACACATTGGTGTCGGCGCCAAGATGCTCGGCGTGGATGACAGTGCCCTTCCAGGCGCCCGCGGTATCGCTGACCAGGATGTGCTCGGGGCGAACGCCGATGGTCTTGGCGGTTTCGCCAAGGCGGGCACCGTCGATGAAGTTCATCTTGGGCGAGCCGATGAAGCCGGCGACGAAAAGATTAGCCGGCTTGTTGTAGAGTTCCATCGGCGCGCCGACCTGCTCGACACGGCCGGCATTGAGCACGACGATGCGGTCGGCGAGCGTCATCGCCTCGACCTGGTCGTGGGTGACGTAGACCATCGTCGCCTTCAACCGGTGGTGCAGCTGGGCGATCTCCAGGCGCGTGTTGACGCGCAGCGCAGCGTCAAGGTTCGACAGCGGCTCGTCGAACAGGAACAGTTTTGGCTCGCGCACAAGAGCGCGGCCGATGGCGACACGCTGGCGCTGGCCGCCGGACAGTTCGGCCGGGCGGCGCTTGAGGTAGGGCTCGAGCGACAGCATTGCCGAGGACGCTGCGATGCGCTGGTCGATCTCGGCGGTCGGCGTTCCCGCCTGCTTGAGGCCGAGGCTCATATTGTCGCGCACGGTGAGGTGCGGATAAAGCGCGTAGGTCTGGAACACCATGGCGATGCCGCGCTTGGAGGGCGGCGCGTTGGTGACCCTTAGACCGTCGATCAGCACGTCGCCGGACGTTGCATCCTCAAGCCCGGCGATGATGCGCAGCAACGTCGACTTTCCGCAGCCCGACGGGCCGACAAAAACGACGAACTCGCCGTCCTTGACCTCGAGGTCGATGCCTTTCAGCACGTCGACCGGGCCGAAGGACTTCTTGACGTTTTCGATCTTGAGAGATCCCACAGGCTATTCCCTCTCTTTAAAGCTTGACGGCGAGGCCGGTGCGGACGCTTTCGTCGGCTGCCAGGCATACGCGCAATGATTTGACGGCGTCATCCATGTGACGGGTGAGGTTGATGTCCTCGCGGATGGCCTTGAGCACAAATGCCTGCTCGCGGTCGCAGAGGCCCTGAT
The DNA here is from genome assembly GCF_058808215.1 of Aminobacter sp. GW821-FHT11F06. NCBI lineage: Bacteria > Pseudomonadati > Pseudomonadota > Alphaproteobacteria > Hyphomicrobiales > Phyllobacteriaceae > Aminobacter > Aminobacter sp. GW821-FHT11F06. The sequence continues at coordinate 564,102 of NZ_JBXARL010000002.1, forward strand.
GGCCGGGCTCGTCCTTCATCGACAGATCCTCGTCGGTGCGCAGGAAATGGCCGTCGGCGCCGAGATCGGCGCGATGGACGCGGATCATGCTGGTCTTGGTGTGGGAATCGACATCGTCCGACTTGGTCGTGGCTTCGTTGACGACGATCGACACGCTGCCCTTGGGCGAAATGACGTCCTTCACGAAGAAGGCGGTCTCCGACATCATCGGGCCCCAGCCGGCTTCGTACCAGCCGACCGAACCGTCGGCGAACAGCACCTGGAGATGGCCGTAATTGTACATCGCCGGATCGATCTCATCGGTCATGCGCAGGCCCATGCCGCGCACCTCGACCGGATCGGCGTCGGTGATCTGGCACATGACGTCGAGATAATGCACGCCGCAGTCGACGATCGGCGAGGTCGTCTTCATCAGCTGCTTGTGGGTGTCCCACTTGTGGCCGGAAGACTGCTGGTTGAGGTTCATGCGGAAAACGTAAGGACCACCCAGCGCGCGCGCCTCGGCGATCATGCGCATCCACGAGGGGTGATGGCGCAGGATGTAGCCGATGACCAGCTTGCGGCCATTGGCCTTGGCGCATGCCACGACACGTTCCGCATCGGCGACAGTGGTTGCCAACGGCTTTTCCAGGAAGACGTGACAACCGGCCTCGAGCGCCATGACGGCATAGTCGGCATGGCTGTCGGAATAGGTGTTGATCGAGGCGACGTCGGGCTTCAACTCGCGGATCGCATCCTCGAACGAACGCTGGATCGTGTAGCCTTCCATCCCCGCCGGCAGCGGCACGTCCGAACGGTTGACGAGTGCGGCGATCTCGAAGCCGGGGTTGTTGTGATAGGCGAGCGCATGGCTGCGGCCCATATTGCCGAGGCCGGCGACGACGACGCGAAGGGGCTTTTGTGTAGTCACTTGACGGCTCCGGAAGTGATGCCGCGGATCAATTGCCGCGAGAAGAAGAAGTAGAGGACCAGCACCGGCAGGATGGCGAGCGAGAGCGCTGCCAGCACGGCGTTCCAGTTGGTGACGAACTGGCCGATGAAGACCTGGGCGCCAAGGGTGACGGTCTTGGTCGCTTCCGACGGCGCCAGGATCAGCGGGAACCACAGATCGTTCCAGATCGGGATCATGGTGAAGACGGCGACAGTTGCCATGGCCGGGCGGATCAGCGGCAGCACCAGGCGGAAGAAGATGCGGTATTCTGAGAGCCCGTCAATGCGCCCGGCGTTCTTCAGATCATCCGACACCTGCTTCATGAATTCGGACAGGATGAAGACGGCAAGCGGCAGGCCTTGTGCGGTGTAGACCAGCACCAGCGCTGTCCGCGTGTTGACCAGCCCGGATGCCACCATCAGCTGCAGGATGGCGACCGTGCCAAGGCGGATCGGGATCATGATGCCAAGGGCCAGATACAGGCCCATCATCGTGTTGCCCTTGAAGCGGTATTCCGACAGCGCGAACGCGGCCATGGCGCCAAACAAAAGCACGAAGAACAGCGAGGCGACGGTGACGATCAGGCTGTTTTGGAAATACTGGATGAAATCGCCCTGCGCCATCACCGTCCTGTAGCCGATGAGGTCGAAGGTTTCGGTAGTCGGCAGCGACAAGGGCGAGCGGAAGATGGCGGCGCGCGACTTGAACGAGTTGACGACGATGACCAGCACCGGAAACAGCGCGATGACAGTGTAGGTCAGCAGCACCGCATGTGCGCCGATGCTGCGTGGCAGGGATGTGGCAGCCTTGCTCATGACGCCCTCAGAACTGGTAGCGGCGCAGCCGCCGCTGGATAAGGAACAGATAGAGGCACACGCCGCCGAGGATGATGAAGAACATCATCGAGGCGATGGTGGCACCCATGTTGGGGTCGCCGATCTGCAGCTGGAAGCCGAAGAAGGTGCGGTAGAGGAAGGTGCCCAGGATGTCGGTGGCGTAATTGGGGCCGGCGAGCGCGCCTTGCGCCGAATAGATCAGGTCGAAGGCGTTGAAGTTGCCGACGAAGGTGAGGATCGAGATGATGCCGATGGAGGGCAGGATCAGCGGCAGCTTGATCTTCCAGAACTGCGAGAAGCCGGTGACGCCGTCGCATTCGGCCGCTTCGATCACCTCGTCGGGGATCGACAGCATGGCGGCGTAGATCAGCATCATCGGGATGCCGACGAACTGCCACACCGAAATCAGGCCGAGCGTTGTCAGCGCGTATTCTTCCTTGCCGAGCCACGGCACGAACACGCTCTTGAGACCAACGAGATCGAGCAGGTTGGGCGCGACGCCCCAGAGCGGGCTCAGGATCAGCTTCCAGGCGAAACCGACGATGACGAAGGACAAGATGGTGGGGATGAAGATCGCCGTGCGGTAGAAGGCGGAAAAGCGCAGCTTGGGGCTCGACAGAAGTGCCGCGAGCACGACGCCGATCGGGTTCTGCACCAGCATGTGGATGATGAAGAACCAGGTGTTGTTGCCGAGCGCGTTCCAGAACGACGCCGCCCAGCGCGGATCGCCAAACAGCGTGCGGAAATTGTCGAAGCCGGAGAACACCTGCGCGTTGTCGATGTTGCGGAACAGCGACAGCTGCAGCGTCCCGAACAGCGGCAGGATCATCACCGCGGTGTAGACCAGGAGTGCCGGCGCCAGGAAAACGGCGATGTGCCAGCGCGTCGGTCTCTTGTCTTGGCTATGCTCTAGGCTTTGCTCCGACATCTCAAATTCCCTGGCCCGGCCCGTTCTGGGCCGTTGATCTGACTTGCGAGGATGGACCTCTGCGGCGCTTCCAGCCGGCTGGCAATTGGAAACAGTAGCGCATCTTCGGGCGCTAATATTCAACCCCTCATTTCGATTCCGCGAGGTTCGAAATCGTGAGGGGATCGAGAGCGCCGCCGAGGCGGCGCCCTCCTGAGCGAGCATCAAGCCCGCCGCATCTTACTTAGCCGGCTTGAACCAGCTGTCGAGGCCCTTCTGCAGCTCGGCAGCAGCGGCTTCCGGGGTCTCGGTGCCGTTGATGACGTTGGCCGACTTGACCCAGGTCTCGTTTTCGAGGTTCGGCGTGCCGCGCGACAGAACCTGATAGGTCGAGCGGATCGTCGGCTTGCACTTCTCGCGCCAGGAGACGAACTCCTGTGCCAGCGGATCTTCCATCTTCACCGCAGCCGAATTCAGGCTGAAGAAGCCCGGCAGCGCGTTGGCATAGATGGTCGCGAAGTCAGGCGAAGCCACCCAGGTCAGGAAGGTCTTGGCGGCATCGGCGTTCGGGCTCTTGGCGTTGAGGCCAATGCCGATGTCGTTGTGGTCGGAGATGTAGCAGGTGTCGCCAGCCTTCTGGACCGGCGGCGGGAAGGCACCCATCTTGAACTGAGCCTGGGTGTTGAAGGTCGAGATCTCCCACGAGCCGGCCGGGTAGATGGCGGCGCGGCCGAGCGTGAAGAGGTTCTGGCTGTCCGGATAGGTCTGGGCTTCGAAACCGTCGCCGAGATAAGGCTTCCACTTGGCGAGCGTCGCAAAAGGCGCAACCCACTGCGGATCGGTCAGCTTCTGCTCGCCCTTCATCAGCGCCAGACGGCCTTCTTCACCTTTCCAGTAGTTCGGGCCGATGTTCTGGTAGCCCATGGTCGCGGCTTCCCAGAGATCCTTGGTGCCCATGGCCATCGGGATGAAGGTTCCGTCCGCCTTGATCTTTTCAAGCGCTGCGAAGAACTCTTCTTCGGTCGCCGGCACGGCGATGCCGAGCTTTTCGAAGGCGTCCTTGTTGTAGATGAAGCCGTGGATGACGGAGGCCATCGGCACGCAGAAGCTCGCCTTGCCATCGTCGGTCTGCCAGGCGGACTTGGCGACATCGGAGAAGTTCTCCATGCCGGCAAGGCTGGTCAGATCGGCGAGCTGGCCCTTCTTGTAGAGCTCGAGCGAGGCGTCGAACGGACGGCAGGTGATCAGATCACCAGCCGAGCCAGCGTCGAGCTTGGCGTTGAGCGAGGCGTTGTACTCGGTCGGAGCCGTCGGCGAGAACACCACCTTGATGCCCGGATTGGCTTTTTCGAAGGCCGGGATCAGCTTTTCCTGCCAGATGGCAAGGTCGTCGTTACGCCAGCTCTCGATGGTCAGCGTCTTATCCTGGGCGAGCGCGATCCCGGCAGTGCCGAGAATGCTGGACGCCATCAGAAGTCCAGTAAGCAACCTGTGTTTCATTTCCATTCTCCCTGTTTAGTTTCTCTCGGGCCTCTACTGATGAGAGCCTCTGCTCCCCTCGAGCTTCGAAAGTGCGGACCTGAGCCGTTGGCCCGCACCTTCAAGAAGTTGGTTTGCTGCCTCGGGGCTTGTCGCCCCGGAGGCCAAAAGGATCGCCACCTTGACCGAACCGCCGCTCTTTTCGAGCAGGCTTGCGGCTGTGGCTGTGTCGCAGCCGGCAATCGCCGAAACGATGCGCGCGGCGCGCTCGTGCAGCTTGAGATTGTCGGCATGGAGGTTGACCATGTAGCCGTCATGGACATGACCGAGATGGATCGCGGCAAGCGTCGACATCATGTTGAGGGCGATCTTCTGCGCCGTGCCGGCCCCCATGCGGGTCGAGCCGGCAACGACTTCCGGCGGCGTCGCCAGCAGCACGGAAATCTCGGCGAGGCCAAACATCGGCGCGCCTGCATTGTTGGCGAAGGCGATGGTCGCAGCACCACGGCGCCTGGCCTCTTCGAGCGCGCCCATCGCATAAGGCGTCGAGCCGCTGGCCGAAATGGCAATCAGGCAGTCGCCGGCATCAAGGCCGGTCGCGGCGACATCGCGCGCAGCCTGGCCGGCATCGTCTTCAGGGCCGCCAGCCAGATTGACCAGCGCCTCGGTGCCACCAGCAAGCAAGATGAACACGCGTTCACGCGGAATGCCGAACGTGCCGGGAAGCTCAAGCGCATCGGCCAGCGCCATCAGGCCGGAACTGCCCGCGGCGGCGTAGACAAGACGACCGCCGCCAGCGAGGCAGGCAGCGATTTTTGCGGCGGCTTGAGCGATTTCGGGGATGGCGGCGTGGACAGTGCGGGCAGCTTCGATCTGCGCATCCGCAAGCAGGCGGAGAACGGAATCGGGCGCCTGGGCATCAATGCCCCCGGCATCCTTGTGCACCGCTTCTGTACGCCTTGGCGCCATTCTGTCTCTCCCTTACGTCGACAATACCAAAAAAATACCACTTGTCCAGCGGCGTTAACAAATTCCTTTGCTGCAGCGCAAGGCGGGTCGAAAAATCCATATAATTCAATCAAATGGGGATTCTGATCCGATCACCGGAATTTAAAGCTTGGCTATTGGTATTTTATTGGTATTATCGGCCACGAGGAGAAAACGCCGTGGATCTTGTGCTCGGGATAGATGGTGGCGGCACCGGCTGCCGGGCCGCACTGGCTACCGCAACCGGCGACATTTTGGGTCGCGGGCGTGGCGGACCGGCCAATATCCGCACCGACCTTGCCGGCGCCTGTGGCAACATCGTCGAAGCCGCCCGCCTGGCATTCATCGAAGCCGGCCTTGACCCCGCATTGATCGCCTCGACCGACGCCGTGCTCGGCCTCGCCGGCGCCAATGTCGGCGACTACAAGCAGCGGCTGGAGGCGATGCTGCCGTTCCGAAACAGCGCCGTTGAAAACGACTCGCTCATCTCGCTCGAAGGCGCGCTCGGCGCGCATGACGGCGCCATCGCAGCACTTGGAACCGGAACCGTTTATCTCGCTCGTCAGCAAGGACAGCTCAGGCCGATCGGCGGCTGGGGGTTTCAGATCGGCGATCTCGGCAGCGGCGCGCGCATCGGGCGCGACCTGTTGCAGGAAACGCTGCTCGTCTACGACAAGATCCATGCCGGCTCGGCGCTGACCGACATCATGCTTGAGCGTTTCAACGGCAACCCGAGCGACATCGTTGAATTCACCACCGCAGCCAAGCCTGCCGATTACGGCGCGTTCGCACCGATGGTGTTCGAACACGCCGCGAAAGGCGATGCCGTCGGCCAGAAACTGGTCGAGCGCGCGGTTTCCGACGTCGAGCAAACACTCGCCGTTTTCGACCTGTCGCCGACCCAGCGGCTTTGCCTGCTCGGCGGGCTCGCCGCCCTCTATGCGCCACTGCTTTCAAAACGCTATCGCGCGATCATGCATCCGCCATTGCAGGACGCGCTTGGCGGTGCCGTGATGATGGCGGCGAAAAGATTCGGCAAGGTGGGAGGCGACCATGGATGATGCCGCCGAACGCATTTTCGCCGCCCTGCGCGACGTCACTCAGAGTGGCGCGCCGCTCTATCTCCAGCTCAAGAAGAACATCGAAGAAGCAGTCAAGCGCGGACTGATCGGCCCTGGCGACGCCCTGCCCTCGGAACGCGATATCGCAGCCCAGGCCGACATTTCACGCGTCACCGTGCGCAAGGCGGTGCAGGATTTGGTCAAGTCGGGCGTGCTGGTGCAGCGCCACGGCTCGGGCACCTTCGTTGCCCCGCGCATGGAGCGCGTCGAGCAATCGCTGTCGCGCCTGACCTCGTTCACCGAAGACATGGCCCGGCGCGGCATGGCGGCGCGCTCGCAATGGCTCGACCGTGGTGTCTACCCGCCCTCGCCCGACGAGATGATGGTGCTTGGACTGTCGGCCAGCGAGCTGGTGTCGCGGCTGAGCCGTCTGCGCATCGCCGACGAAACGCCGCTGGCGATCGAGCGCGCGGCAATTTCGGCTTCGGTGCTCGCCGACCCTCGTGAAGTCACATCTTCGCTCTATATGGCACTGGGCAAGACTGGCCACCGGCCGGTGCGTGCCGTACAGCGCATCTCGGCGGTCAATCTCGGCGAGGCCGAGGCCAAACTGCTTTTGGTGCCGGCAGGTTCCGCCTGCCTGCAGATCGAGCGCATCTCATACCTTGCCAGCGGCAAGGTGATCGAGTTCACCAAGTCGATCTATCGTGGCGACGCCTATGACTTCGTCGCCGAACTAAGGCTACCCGGCCCGGACGGGCAAGAAGGAGACATCGCTTGAACGCGACAACGCACATGCGGCGCGAAATCGTCGAAATTCCCGAAGCCACAGCGCGCCTGCTCGAAGGTTCCGCCAAGGAACTTGCCGAAACCGGCCAGCACCTCAAGAGCGCGGCGCCGCGCTTCATCACCACCGTGGCACGGGGCTCATCCGACCACGCGGCCTCCTTCCTCAAATACGCCATCGAGCTGACCGCCGGACTTCCCGTCGCGTCCATCGGCCCGTCGATCTCGTCGATCTACGGCGCCAAGCTCAAGCTTGCCGACTCCGCGTGCATCGCCATTTCGCAGTCGGGCAAGAGCCCTGACATCGTTGCCATGGCCGAAGGCGCGCGCGCCGGCGGCGCGCTGACGATTGCGCTGACCAACACTGCCGGCTCGCCGCTGGCGGTCGCATCCGATCACGCCATCGACATCCTTGCCGGCACTGAAAAGAGCGTGGCCGCGACCAAGACATTCGTCAACTCGGCGGTCGCCGGCCTTGCCGTGCTCGGCCACTGGACCGGCGACGACAAGCTGCTTGCAGCACTGGAGGCCCTGCCTGACCATTTCGCCAGGGCGGTCGAATGCGATTGGATGGGCGTCGCGGGTGCGCTCACCGACGACACCAACTCGCTGTTCATCCTCGGCCGTGGCCCGTCGTTTGCCATCGCCAACGAGGCGGCTCTGAAGTTCAAGGAAACCTGCGCCATGCACGCGGAATCCTACAGTGCGGCTGAAGTGATGCACGGCCCGCTGGCGCTGGTGCGGCCGGGCTTCCCGGTGCTGGCGCTTGCCGCCCGCGACGCCTCCGAGCCCTCGATCGCCGAAGCCGCCGACGGGCTTGCCGCGCGTGGTGCAGCGATCCACATCACCTCGGCCCTGGCCAAGAAGGCGCATGTGCTGCCGCATGTCGCGACCGGCCACCCGCTGACCGATCCACTGACGCTGATCGTCTCGTTCTACGGCTTCGTCGAGGCTTTCGCCCGCCATCGCGGCCTCGACCCCGACAGCCCGCCGAACCTCAGGAAAGTGACCGAAACGATATGACCAATCGTTTTGCCATAGGTGCGGCACGCATCTTCGACGGAGAGGCGTGGCATGAAGATGCCGCCCTCATCGTCGCAGAGGGGCTGGTCGAGGGCATCGTCAAGCGCGATGCCATGCCGGCTGGTATTGCGGTAACGGATGGGGGCGGCATTGTTGCCCCCGGCTTCATCGACCTTCAGGTCAATGGCGGCGGTGGGTTGATGCTCAACGACAAGCCCGGTGTCGACACGCTCGATGTCATCTGCAAAGCGCAGATGCCGTTCGGCACCACGGCAGTGCTGCCGACGCTGATCACCGACACGCCTGAAAACACCCGCGCAACGATCGCCGCCGGTGCCGAGGCGGCGAAGAGGAAGCTTCCGGGCTTCCTTGGGCTGCATCTCGAAGGGCCGCATCTGTCGCTCGCCCGCAAGGGCGCGCATGACCCCAAGCTGATCCACAAGATGGACGCGGCGGAGGAGGCAGCCCTGATCGCGGCGCGGCCGACGATGCCGGTGCTGTTGACCACTGTGGCGACGGAATCGGTCACGGCTGCTCAGGTCAAGGCGCTGGCGGACGCCGGCATCGTGGTCAGCCTCGGCCACACCGACACGAGCTACCGCACGGCAAGGCAATATGCCGAGGCGGGTGCCTCGATGGCGACGCACCTGTTCAACGCGATGAGCCAGATCGGCAATCGCGAGCCCGGCCTCGCCGGCGCGGCGGTCGACATTGCAACACTTTCAGCCGGTCTCATCGCCGACGGCATCCATGTCGATCCGGCAACGATGACGATCGCGCTCAGGGCCAAGAACGGCCCGGCGCGCATCTTCCTCGTCACCGACGCCATGGCGACCATCGGCACCGACATGACATCGTTCACGCTGAACGGGCGCACCATCAAGCGCGAGAACGGCCGGCTGACGCTGGAAGACGGCACGCTTGCGGGTGCTGATCTCGACATGATCTCGGCGGTGCGCTTCATGCACGAAAAGATCGGCATGGAGCTCGGCGAAGCGCTGCGCATGGCCTCGCTCTATCCGGCCGAAGCCGTGAAGCAGGATCATCGCCTCGGACGGCTGGCCAAGGGCTATGCGGCGAATGCCGTGCAGTTGACCGAAGCGCTCGACGTGTCGGGCACCTGGATCGACGGCAAGAAGGTGTTTTCGGCTTAGCCTACGGGCGGGGGAAATCCCCCTCTCCGTCACGGCTTCGCCGTGCCACCTCTCCCCCACTGCATGGGGGCGAGGAAACGCCAATCGCCACCAGCTCAGCCGACATGTAGGCCTCGCGGGACGTCAAACGAAGATCGGCGGCCGTCCAGAACTAGGGTCCTCGCCCCCACAAAGTGGGGGAGAGGTGGCACGGCGAAGCCGTGACGGAGAGGGGGACCGCCGCCCCCAACTCTGCGACTCAGATAGCGGCCTTGTCCGCGGCGGCCCTGATCGCCTCGATATTCGCGGCATAGGCCGCAGGCCCGCCCTTGAACACGGCATTGCCGGCGACCAGCACATTGGCGCCGGCGGCGGTGACCAGCGGCGCGGTTTCGGGCGTGACACCGCCGTCGATCTCGATGTCGATCGGGCGGTTGCCAATCATCGCCTTGACGCGCTTGACCTTGTCGATGACGGCCGGGATGAAGGCCTGGCCACCGAAGCCCGGATTGACGGTCATCAAAAGCACCAGGTCGAGCCGGTCGAGCACATATTCGATCACCGATTCAGGCGTCGACGGGTTGAGCGACACGCCGGCCTTCTTGCCGAGGTTCCTGATTGTCTGCAGCGAGCGGTCGAGATGCGGGCCGGCCTCGGCATGGACAGTGATGATGTCGCAGCCGGCGTCGGCGAAGGCAGCAAGGTAAGGGTCGGCTGGCGTGATCATCAGATGGCAATCGAACACCTTGTCGGTGCGGTTGCGGATCGCCTTGATGATTGGCGGGCCAAAGGTGATGTTGGGGACGAAATGCCCGTCCATGACGTCGAGATGGATCCAGTCGGCGCCGGCGGCGACGATCGCCTCGACCTCTTCGCCGAGTTTGGAGAAGTCCGACGACAGCACCGACGGGGCGATAAGGGTCTTGTTGCTCACGTTCAGGCCTTTTTGAAAGCGCGATGTTGCGGCTTGCCTAATATCCGGCGCCGCCAATGTCGAGACGCAAGCCTCGTCGCAGGAGAAAGCTTCACCGCGAATGGTTGCTCAGCCACATCATTCCAAAGTGCGTTCAAATTCCGAAAAACCTTGGAAAATGGCGATTGAAATCGATTACATTTTCTGACTATCATCTGGCGCAGCAGTTTTTGCACCGGGAGGAGTTCATGAAGAAATTTGCAGCATTTGCCCTAACCACCGTCGCGGCGCTGGCCGTGTCGGCGTTCTCGACCCAGGCGGCCGACTTCAAGATCGGCCTGTCCAATGGCTGGGTCGGCTCGGAATGGCGCACGCAGATGATCGAGGAAGCGCAGGCAGCGGCGGCGGCGTGGAAAGACAAGGGCGTCAATGTCGAGGTCGTGGTGCAGAGCGCCAATGTCGACGTGCCCGGCCAGATCGCGCATGTCCGCAACTTCATCAGCGAGGGCGTCAACGCCATCATCATCAACCCGAATAGCCCCACCGCGTTCGATCCGGTCTTCGCCCAGGCCAAGGAAGCTGGCATCCTGGTGATCTCGACCGACGCGGAAGTGTCGTCGCCTGACGCCACCTATGTCGGCATCGACCAGAAGGCATGGGGTGCTGCAGGCGCAAAGTGGCTCGCCGAAACGCTCGGCGGCAAGGGCAATGTCGTTGCCATCAACGGCGTCGCCGGCCACCCGGCCAACGAGATGCGCGTCGCCGGCTACAAGGAAGTGTTCGGCCAGTATCCCGACATCAAGGTCGTCAATGAAGTCAACGCCAACTGGGATCAGGCGCAGGGCCAGCAGGCGATGCAGAACCTGCTTGCCACCAATCCCGACATCAATGGCGTGTGGGTGCAGGACGGCATGGCTGCGGGTGCCTGGAAGTCGATCATCGATGCCAAGAAGCAGTCGTCGATCGCTGCAACCGGTGAGATCCGCAAGGACTTCATCGACCTGTGGACCAAGGACAAGCTGAACTCGGGCGCTTCGGTGAACCCGCCCGGCGTCATGGCATCGGCACTCAACGTCGCCGTGCTGATGCTGCAGGGCAAGGAACTGAAAGAGCCGGCAACGGCTGGCCAGTACAAGAACGCCATGTACCTGCCGATCCCGTTCATCGACTCCAAGAACCTTGCTGACGCGGCGAAGGCGGTCGAAGGCAAGCCGGGTTACTATTCCTACACCAGCCAGCTTTCCATCGCAGACGCCGAAAAGCTGTTCAAGTAAGCTTCTCCCAGGACGGGGGACGCGCGCCTGCTTGCAGGCCCGCGTCCCCGCCGACCGACAAAGCACCGGGAAGCCACCACCATGTCCAAAATTGAGCTCCGCGGCGTAAGCAAGGCTTACGGCGCTACCCTTGCCTTACGCCACGGCGACCTTTCGATCGACGCCGGCGAGGTGCATGTGCTGATCGGCTCGAACGGGTCGGGCAAGAGCACGCTGTGCAAGGTCCTCGCGGGCAGTGTCCGGCCGGATGGCGGCGAGATATTGATCGACGGCAAACCCGTCACCATCACCGGTCCGCGCTCGGCGCGCGACCACGGCATCGGCATCTTCTACCAGGAGCTCAGCCTGGCCGCGCACCGCACGGTGGCGGAAAACATCTGCCTTGCGGACCTGCCCACCACGCGCGCGGGCTTTGTCGACCGCGCAGCGCTGGAGGCCCGCGCCGCACGCTATATCGCCTTGTTCGACAGCGTTTCCGGCGATGGCTTTTCAGCCGACACCACTGTCGAAAACCTGCGCGCCGACCAGCGCCAGCTTGTCGAAATCATGAAGGCGTTGGCCACCGAAGCGCCCGTCATCATCTTCGACGAACCGACCTCGGCGCTCGACCGGGCCCAGGTCGACCGCTTCTTCGAAATCCTGCGCGAGCTGAAGATGCAAGGCCGCAGCATCATCTTCATCTCGCACCGCATGGACGAGATCTTCGCCATCGGCGACCGCGTCACCGTCATCCGCGACGGCGAGACGGTGGGCACCGAAAAGATCACCGAGACCAACCCGGCCGCCGTCATCCGCATGATGGTCGGCGGGCAGGACGAACTTGCCGCCGGCAGTAGCGCACCGCCGGCCGTGGCAGCTCCCGGGCGGCCAAACGTGCTGACGCTTAAAGGGCTTTCCGGCAAGGGCTTCGCCCATGTCGGCTTCGAGGTCGCCAAGGGCGAGATCCTCGGCTTTGGCGGGCTGCATGGCCAGGGCCAGTCGGCGGTGCTGCGCGCCATCTTCGGCGTCAACCCGGTTGCCTCGGGCGAAATCATGCTCAACGGCACGCCCTTTGCGGCCAAGAACCCGCGTGAGGCGATCCGGCGCGGCTGCGCCTATGTCTCGGGCGACCGCGGCCGCGACGGCGTCATTTCTGGCCGGCCGATCCTCGAGAACGTCACCCCGATCCATTATCTCAGGCAGAAGCTTTTCCTTGCCCGCCCCTCGGCACTCGCCGAACGCGTGAAGCCAGCGCTTGAGGCGCTGCACACCAAATTCGGCGGGCTTTCCCACCCGATCAATTCGCTGTCGGGCGGCAACCAGCAGAAGATCGTCATCGCGCGCTGGCTGATCGACCGTCCCGACGTGCTGTTGCTCGACGACCCGACCAAGGGCATCGACCTCTCGGCCAAGGCGGACCTGTTTTCGCTGATCCGCAAGCTTGCCGCCGAAGGACTGGGCATCGTGCTCTATTCCTCCGAGGACGCCGAGCTGCTCAACAACGCCGACCGCATCCTCGTCTTCAATGGCGGCTCGGTGCGGCGCGAACTCACCGGCGCGGATCGCACGCGCTACAATCTCTACCAGGCAGCTTACGAGGCCGCGTGATGACAGCCGCGACCATTTCCCCAAGGCCAGGCGGGCTGAAGCGCCTCGTCGAGCGCTATCCCTTCCTGCCAGCACTGCTGATCGCTTTGGTGCTGCTCGCGCTCAACGGCCTCTACCAGCCGCGCAGCATAAGCTTCATCGGCATCACCGGACTGGTGAAAACCTATCTGGCGCTGATGCTTCTGGCGGTCGCCCAGACCTATGTCGTCTACGCCGGCGACATCGACCTGTCGGTCGGCGCCATCGTGTCGCTGGTCAATGTCGTCATCGTGGTGATGATGGAAAAGATGGGCGGCAGCGGCTTTTCCCTTGTCGCCGCCCTTTGCGTCGGCCTGCTCACCGGGCTCGCCTGTGGCATCGTCAACGGCATCGTCGTCGCCGCACTCAGGCTTCAGGCGATCGTGGCCACATTTGCGACGAGCATCTTCTTCACCGGCCTCGCGCTCTACGTCATGCCGGTGGCGGGCACGCCGGCGCCGGCCGCTTTCTGGCGCACCTATGGCGGCCGTTTCTTTGAAATCCCCTTCGTCTTCTATGCAGCGGTGGTGCTGGCCATCGTGCTCTACCTGCTGGCCCGCACCCGGTTGTCGACACAGCTCCTGGCGGTCGGCGACGACGCGCAGGCCGCGTTCCAGAGCGGCCTGCCGGTGACGAGGATTCGCATCCAGGGCTACGCGCTTTGCGGCCTGTTCGCCGCCCTCGCCGCCTTCTGCATCACCGGCGACACGGCAAGCGGCGACCCGCTCGTCGGCGGCAAGATGACCCTGTTTTCGGTGGCGGCCGTGGTGCTCGGCGGCAGCGCGCTGTCGGGCGGCTTCGGCACTGTCGTCGGCTCGATCATCGGCGCCTTGATCATCGGCCTCATCAACTCGCTCGTCTTCTTCGTCGGCACGCCGTCTGAATGGCAGAACCTGGTGCAGGGCTTCGCCATACTGGTGGCATTGATGGCGGGCGTTCTTCTGGGACGGAGGGCACGCGCATGACCGCCACGACGCAAACGCCCTCGGCACCAGCCCCCTCGCCCGTGCTGACCTTCCTCAAGCGGCCGTTGGTCGTGGCGCTGATCCTGATCGCAGCGTTGCTTGTGCTCGGCGAGGTGCTGTCACCGGGCTTCGCCTCGGCCCAGCAGATCCTTAGGCTTCTGATCGTCGCCGCGCTTCTCGGCATCGTCGCCGCCGGGCAGAACCTCGTCATCCTTGGTGGCCGCGAGGGCATCGACCTGTCGGTCGGCGGGGTGATCTCGCTCAGCGCCATCATCGCCGGCAACGTCATGAACGGTGCCGACAGCGCCATCTTGCCGGCGGTGCTCGCCTGCATGGCGGCGGGTGCTGTGATCGGCCTGTTCAATGGCCTCGGCGTCACGCTCCTGCGCATCCCGCCGCTGGTGATGACGCTCGGCATGCTCGGCGTGCTGCAGGGGCTACTGGTGGTCGTGCGAAACGGCATCCCCTCGGGGCTCGCAGCACCCAGCCTATCGCGCTTTGTGACCCAGCCTTTCCTGCTCGGCCTGCCCGGCATCATCTGGCTGTGGGTGGCGATCGGGCTGTTGATGGCCTTCATGCTCGGCCGCACCGTCTACGGCCACCGCATCTATGCCATCGGTTCGAACGAGCAGGCCGCCCACATGGCCGGCGTGCCGGTCCGGCGCATGCGCATTTCGCTGTTCATGCTGTCAGGCGTCTTCGCATCGATTACCGGTATCTGCCTGCTCGGCTATTCCGGCTCGTCCTTCGCCAATGTTGGCGAGCAATACATGCTGGCCTCGATCATCGCCGTGGTCTTCGGTGGCACGCCGCTGTCGGGCGGCAAGGGCGGCTACACCGGCACCATGGCGGGTGCCGTGCTGCTGGTCATCCTGCAAGGCATCCTGACAACAGTGCATATCGACGAATCCGGACGGCAGATGGTGTTCGGCGCCACGCTTCTGCTGCTGATGCTGTTTTATGGCCGCGGACGGGCGATGCGCGGATGAACGAACGCCCCAAGATCAAGGACATTGCCGAGCGGCTGGGTGTTTCCGCCGCCACCGTTTCGCGCGCACTCTCCGACAGCGGGCTGGTGGCCGAGCCGACGCTGAGCCGTATCCGCGATCTGGCCCGCGAGATGAACTACCGGCCCAATGTCAGCGCGCGAAACCTGCGCACGCAAAAAGCAATGGCGGTGCTGATGGTGGTGCGCGACGTCGGCAACCCGTTCTATCTCGAAATCCTGAAGGGCGTCGAGGCAACCGCGCGGGCCGCCGGCTACTCGGTGCTGATGGGCAATACCGAAAACGATTCCGACCGCGAGGTCGAGTATTTCGACATGCTGCGCGACGGCCATGCCGACGGCATGATCCTGATAACCGGCAAGTTGCCGGAGCGCGAGGGCTTCCTTGCCAGCATCGCCGGCGCCCCCATCGTGGTGGCGCTCGAGGCGATCGAGAACGCCGGCTTCCCGCATGTGCTGATCGACAATGAGGGAGCGGCGCAAAACGCCGTCGAGCACCTGATCGGCCTTGGCCACAAGCGCATAGCCCATATCTCCGGCCCGGTGCCGGAGATCATGAGCATCCATCGCCGCGACGGTTATCGCAAGGCGATGGCCGCTGCCGGCCTGCCGATCGCAGACGGCTACGAACCGGTCGGCGACTATCTGCTGCACACCGGCCAGCGCCTGTGCCAAGGCCTGTTCGAACTGCCGCAGCCACCCACAGCGATCTTCGTTGCCAATGACGAGATGGCCTTCGGCGTGATCCACCAGTTGCGCAAACTCGGGCTCGACGTGCCAGGCGACGTCTCGGTCGTCGGCTTCGACGACCTGTTTCTCAGCGAGGCCTTCTACCCGCCGCTGACCACCGTCAGCCAGCCGCGCACCGAGATCGGCAGGACGGCGATGACCATGCTGCTCGACATGCTGTCGGGCGGGCTTGCGCCACGCCAGCCGGCGACGATGCCGACGACGCTCAAGATACGCGGCACCACCGCGCCGGCACCCAAATGATTTCAGACAACAGACAAGAGGGATCGACAATGACCGGATTGCCCAAACAGCGGCTGCGCGTCGGCTTCATAGGAAGCGGCTTCATCGCGGATTTCCACCTGAAAGGCATGCTGGGCGTGCGCAATGTCGACGTGACAGGCGTGTTCAGCCGCAAGGCCGAAAACCGCGCGCGTTTCGCCAACCGCGTCGCCGAACTCGGGCTTGGCGAATGCACCAGCCACGACAGCCTGGAATCGCTCGTCAACGCCGACAATGTCGACGCGATCTGGATCCTGTCGCCCAACTACACCCGCCTCGACGTCATGCGCACGCTGCATGCCGAGGTGAAGGCCGGGCGCAGCAAGGTCATCGCTGTTGCCTGCGAAAAGCCGCTTGCCCGCACCATCGCCGAAGCGCGCGAAATGCTGCGCCTTGCCGAAGACGCAGGCCTCAACCATGGTTATCTCGAAAACCAGGTGTTCTGCACGCCGGTCATTCGCGGCAAGGACATCATCTGGCGCCGTGCCGCCTCGGCGACCGGGCGGCCTTATCTGGCGCGCGCGGCCGAAGAGCATTCGGGCCCGCACGAGCCGTGGTTCTGGCAGGGCGACAAGCAGGGCGGCGGCGTCTTGTCCGACATGATGTGCCACAGCGTCGAGGTGGCCCGGCACCTTTTGACCAAGCCGGGTGCCGCGCGCAAGTCGCTCACCGTCAAGCAGGTCAGCGGCACTGTCGCCAACCTCAAATGGACGCGGCCCAACTATGCCGACCAGCTCCGCAAGCGCTTCGGCAACGATGTCGACTACCGCAACCGGCCGTCGGAAGATTTCGCCCGTGGCACCATCCTGCTCGAGGACGAGGAAGGCAACGAACTGGTCATCGAGGCGACGACCTCATGGGCCTATGTCGGGGCCGGCCTGCGCATCCAGCTCGAACTGCTCGGGCCCGAATATGCGATGGAGTTCAACTCGCTCAACACCGGGCTCAAGATCTTCATGTCGCGTGAGGTCAAGGGCGAGGAAGGCGAGGATCTTGTCGAAAAGCAGAACGCCGAGCAGGGCCTGATGCCGGTGCTGGAAGACGAGGCCGGCGTCTATGGCTACACCGACGAGAACCGCCACATGGTCGAGTGCTTCCGCAAGGGCGAAACACCAATGGAAACCTTCCATGACGGCCTCGCCGTGGTCGAGATCCTGATGGGGCTGTACCGCTCCGCCGAGATCAGCGGCTCGGTCAGCTTCCCCGCGCCGGAACTCGAAAACTACGTGCCGGTGGTGGCGCGCACCGGCGCCTGACCAGAAAATCCAGCGGCCGGATCATGGAGCGCCGCTCCGGTCCGCTGGCGACGGGCAAGGCCACTGATTTCGGTGACCTTGCCTGCACCGCGAGACACGTTTGGCAGGGTCGTCAAACCGGTCGAAACACGTTATGATTTGGCATGGTGAAGGTCGCGGTTTGGCGTGACCACTCATGCCGAGCGCGAGCCGCGACCCACCCCAAGGAGGAGTGGTCATGGCAAGTTTCCACGTGTACGCAGGCGCCACCAATACGGTCGAGCATCCCGCCATCCGCCTCATAACGGTCGCTGATGTGTTTGACGCTCTGCGCCGGGGCTTGGACGACTTTTGGGAAAAGCCGTCGCATTACGTTTTCCTGTGCCTGCTCTACCCGATCGTCGGGGTGTTTCTGATCACATGGACTTCGGGCGGCAACGCCCTGCAACTCATTTTCCCGCTGATGTCGGGCTTTGCCTTGCTCGGCCCCTTCTTCGGAATCGGCCTCTACGAGATCAGCCGAAGGCGCGAGCAAAACCTCGACACGTCCTGGAGGCATGCCTTCGATGTCAGGCATTCGCCGGCCATTCCTGCGATGGTGGTCATCGGCATCATGCTGCTGGCGCTTTTCGTCGCCTGGCTCCTGGTGGCTCAGGTGCTCTACACTTCGCTTTACGGGCCGGACGCCCCGCAGTCGATGGCATCGTTCTTCGGCGATCTCTTCACCACCCGGCGCGGCTGGACGCTGATTATCCTCGGCAATCTGATCGGATTCCTGTTCGCCCTGGCGGTGCTCTGCACCACTGTCGTCGCCTTTCCACTGCTGCTCGACTGCGATGTCGGTGTCTATGCCGCGATCGAGACCTCGGTACGGGCGGTGCTGAGCAATCCGGTGCCGATGCTGCTGTGGGGCCTGATCGTCGCGGTCGCGCTGCTGATCGGGTCGCTGCCGCTGCTGGCGGGCCTCGCCGTCGTCATCCCGGTGCTCGGCCACGCGACGTGGCACCTCTATCGCAAGGTCGTGGAAGTCCCGGCCCGCAAGAAGACGCCCCTGCCAGCTTCTCCCATTAAAGGGGACGACAAACGATTCCCATATTGGCTTCGCTGGTAGTCGAGCCGAACGTTGGAGATAAGCTCGGACGGTTGGTTTCCGCCCTCACCCGGCTGCCGCCACGCTAGTGCAGCTGACGGCCCGGCGTCTCCGCACTGGTAGATGTCCGCACCGGCGAAGGTGCGGAAAGCCGGTCGAGATGCATGCGGATATGGGCGGCTTCGGCGGCCGTGTTGGCAAGGGCAATCGCCCGGTCGAAGGCTTCGCGCGCCTCATCAGTGCGGCCAAGCTGCATCAACAGCCCGCCTTTGACGCCGAAGAAGTGGAAATAGCCCGCAAGCTTGGGCGCCAGCGGCTCGATCAGCTTGAGGGCTGCTTCCGGCCCGCGCAGCTTGGCATAAGCGACAGCGCGGTTGAGGGTGACGACAGGCGATGGCGTCATCGATTCCAGCACCGAATAGAGCAGGTCGATCTCGGCCCAGTCGGTATCCTCGGGACGGGCGGCGCGGGCGTGCAGCGCGGCGATCGCCGCCTGGATCTGGTACGGGCCGGAACGGCGATGGCGCATCGCCTTGTCGATCAGCGCCAGGCCTTCCGAGATCAGCGCCTGGTTCCACAAGGTGCGGTCCTGGTCCTCCATCAGCACCAATTCGCCTTCGGCATTGAAGCGGGCGGCGGCGCGGGCGTGCTGGAGAAGCAGCAGCGCCGTCAGCCCCATCACCTCGGGCTCGGTCTGGAACAGGCGCAGCAACAGCCGCGCCAGCCTGATCGCCTCTTCGCACAAGGGCGCGCGGTTGGCGATTTCGGTCGCACCCGCCGAATAGCCCTCATTGAAGACGAGATAGACCATCGCCAGCACGGCGGCGACGCGTTCGGAGCGCTCGACCGGGCCAGGTGCTTCAAACGGCACCTCGGCGTTGGCGATGCGTGCCTTGGCGCGGGTGATGCGCTGTTCCATGGCGCTTTCGCCGACGAGAAAGGCGCGCGCGATCTGCTTGACCGACAGGCCCGAGACGATGCGCAAGGCGAGCGCCACCTGCTGGGTCGCAGGCAGGTCGGGATGGCAGCAGATGAACAGCAGGCGCAGGATATCGTCGCGGTAATGCTGGCCGTCGAGACGCTCGGCGATACCCGCCTCGACGTCCTCGAGGTCCGAAACCAACTCTTCGGCCGGCAACGGCGCCTGCTTGGAGCGGCGGCGAGCAGCGTCGATGCCGGAGTTGCGGCCGACAAAGATCAGCCAGGCGGCCGGATCACGCGGCGGACCCTTTTCAGGCCAGCTGCGCAGCGCGCGCAGGCAGGCCTCCTGGAACGCTTCTTCCGCCGTATCGAGATCGCGGAAGTAGCGCAGCAGGGCCGCCACGGCCTGGGGCCGGGCGGAGGAAAGGGCCGTGTTGATCCAGGCCGGGTCGGTCATCTCGCCTCTTTTCCGGGGAAAAACGCGCCGATCGGGCGCAATTCATATGAACCGATGCCGGGATTGGCGTCCGCCAGGTCCTTGGCGACATCGACGGCATCGTCGAGCGTCTCGCAGTCGACGACGTAGAAGCCGAGAAGCTGTTCCTTGGTCTCGGCGAAGGGACCGTCGATGATCAGCGGCTCGTCCTTGGCCTTGCGCAAGGTCGTGGCCGCAGTCGTCGGCATCAGCCGCGCGACAGGGCCGAGCCGGCCCTGGTCGCGGAGCTTGCCTGTGACCACCTGGAGGCGCGCCATGACCTCGTCGTCCTGCTCCTTGGACCAGGCGCAGACGACGTCTTCGTTGTTGTAGCAAAGGATGGCGTAGAGCATCTTTTCAGTTCCTTCATGACTAGGACGCGCGAGTATGAGCGATTCCGACATGGCGTCGGCAATTTTTTTGCCGTCAGGGAAGACCAATGCCTTCGGCCGTCGTGACGGCTTGTACAAAACCAGGAGAGGTGCAGATATGGCGTCGGTCTGGCGCGTGCAAGGCGCCTGAAAAGTTGGAGGATAAGCGATGAAAAACGCCGAAATCTCACAGCGCAAGATGCAGACCATCGCACGCGGCGTCGGCATGACGACGCAGGTCTACGCCGACCGCGCCGAAAACTCCGAGATCTGGGATGTCGAGGGCCGGCGCTACATCGATTTCTCCTCTGGCATCGCGGTCGTCAACACCGGCCACCGCCATCCCCGCGTCATCGAGGCGGTGAAAGCCCAGCTCGACCGTTTCACCCACACCTGCCACCAGGTCGTGCCTTACGAGAGCTATGTCCACCTCGGCGAGCGGCTCAACGCCATCGCGCCGATGAAGGGCGACAAGCGCACGATCTTCGTCACCACGGGTGCCGAAGCGGTCGAAAACGCGGTCAAGATCGCCCGCAGCGCCACCGGCCGCCAGGCGGTGATCGCCTTTGCCGGCGGCTTCCACGGCCGCACCTTCATGGGCATGGCGCTGACCGGCAAGGTGCAGCCCTACAAGGCCGGCTTCGGCGCGATGCCGGGCGACGTCTTCCACGCGCCCTTCCCGGTGCCGCTGCATGGTGTCAGCACCGCCGATGCGCTGGCGGCCCTCGACCGGCTGTTCAAGGCCGATGTCGATCCCGCACGTGTCGCTGCCATCATCATCGAACCGGTGCAGGGCGAAGGCGGCTTCTACGAGGTCCCGCGTGATTTCATGGTAGCCCTGCGCAGGATCTGCGACCAGCACGGCATGCTGCTTATCGCCGACGAGGTCCAGACCGGCTTTGCCCGCACCGGCAAGATGTTCGCCATGGACCACCATGACGTCGCACCCGATTTGATGACCATGGCCAAGAGCCTCGCCGGAGGTTTTCCGCTCGCGGCGGTGACCGGCCGCGCCGAGATCATGGATGCGCCCGCCCCCGGCGGGCTCGGCGGCACCTATGGCGGCAGCCCGATCGGTGTCGCCGCGGCCCATGCCGTTCTCGACGTCATCGAGGACGAAAACCTGTGCGACCGCGCCAACCAGCTCGGCGCCCGGCTCAAGCAGCGGCTGGAATCGCTGCGCGACGACGTGCCCGAGATCGTCGACATCCGCGGCCCCGGCTTCATGAACGCGGTCGAGTTCAACGACGTGAAGAAGGGCACGCCCTCGGCCGAATTCGCCAATGCGGTGCGGCTCAAGGCACTGGAAAAGGGCCTGATCCTGTTGACCTGCGGCGTCTACGGCAACGTCATCCGCTTCCTGGCGCCGATCACCATCCAGGACGACGTCATGACCGAAGCGCTCGATATCCTGGAAGCCGCGATCCGCGACAGCCGGACCATCGCCGTTTAGGCTGGCGGCAGCGCGGCGAGCGCCGCCTTCAGCGCCTCGGCACCGCCGGCGACCTGCTCCGCCGTCGGCGAGAAGCCGAGGCCCAGCATCTTGCGGCCGAGCATATGGTCGGCCGGGCGGTTGACGGATTCGATGGCGACGAGCCTGTCGCCAATGAAATGGAACACAGCAAAGCGGTTTTCGGCTGGCTCACCGGATAGAATCTGGCGGTCGCTGCCTGATGTCAGGCCGACCATCTGCAGCTTCATGTCGCCGATGTCGGACCAGAACCACGGCACGGCACCGTAGCTGCCGTCATGGCCAATGATGGTGCGGGCGGCAAGCTTGGCCTGGTCGGTGGCATTTTGCACCGACTCCAGCCGCACGTCGCCGCCGGTCTGCCAGTGGCGGTAGCTGGCGTTGTCGCCGATAGCGAGGATTTCAGGCACCGAGCTGCGCATCGCCTGGTCGACGCGGATGCCGTTGGCGATGGTCAGCCCCGCCGTCTCGGCAAGCTCGACATTGGGCACGACGCCGATGCCGACGATGACCATCCTGGCCGGCAATCTTTCGCCCGCCGACGTCAGCACGCCAGCGACATGGCCGCCCTCGCCCTCGATACGCTCGATGGTGGTCTTGAGCAGGATGCGGATGCCCGAGGCGGCCAGACGCTGGCGCACATGCTCGGCAATGAGCGGCGCAACCGCGCGGCCCAACAGCCGGTCGAGCGCCTCGACAACGGTGACGCGACGGCCGCCGGCGGCCAAAGTGGCTGCGATCTCAAGGCCGATGAAGCCGCCGCCGATGACGACCACGTCTTCGCACGCAGCACTATGGTCGCGGATCAGCCTAGCGTCGGCGACAGAGCGCAGCGACAGAACGCCGGCAAGATCGGCACCCGGCAGCGGCAGGATGCGCGGGCGCGAGCCGGTGGCAAGGATCAGATGGTCATAAGCAAGGTTGCCGCCGCCTGCGAGCTCAAGCCGGCGCGCACCGACATCGACGCGCTCGACAAGGGTTCCGGGGCGCCGTTCGATGGCATGGCCGGTGTAGAAGGTTTCGCCGCGCAAGGGCTGCGGCTGGGCGGCGGCATCCTTGATGAAGGTCTTGGACAGCGGCGGCTTGTGATAGGGCAGTTCCTGCTCGTCGCCGACAAGCAGGACGGGACCGTCATAGCCCTCTTCGCGCAGACTGGCGGCCGCTTGCACACCGGCATGGCCTGCACCGACTATAACGACACCGTTCTTCATGCCCGCCTCGCTGTTGGGGAGTTACCGGGGAAATGGCCGTTGGCCCACCCGGCCACAAGGGCCAAGGTCGGATTTTTGGGTGACAGTCTGGTACCGGCCTGTCAAGCGCGTCCAGCCGTATTTGGCTGACGCGCGGCGAGAAGACCAGCCGCTACGCGTTGTCGCAGGTGATGCGCACCGAAACGTCACGAGGGCGGATACGTATCTCGACAAATCAAGGAGTTGGCGGCTTCCCCTCCGCCATAAACTGGACAATCTCAGTTTAGAATTATTCTAAACTATTGATCCCGCTACGTTTTTCGCTGACAGCGCGTTGACTTTTGCCACCACAACGCTTTTATGAGGCCGTGCTTTACAGCGCCTGTCTTTGATGTCTGGGCCTTTAACCCTTTCGATTGGAGCCTATCGGGTGCCTGCCTTCGTCGAACCGCGCCACTGCGCGGGTACCTGCAGCATGGTCGCGCTGCGCCCAAATTGGGCCTCGAACCACGCGCATGTCCGAAGCCGGGCCAACCCTAAGCTTTCACTCGAATCCATGCCGCCGATGCAGCAAATGGCTGACGGCACACGATTTTTCGGCGCGGTCCCGCGCCATCTGGTTCACTGAGGAGAGACCATGCCTGCATCCATCTCGCGCAACCGGCACTACGGCAGGCTTGCCGCCATTGCGGCAACGACCGCGCTGACAGCCGCGATCTTCGTGCTGCCGGCCAAGGCCGGGACCGACGCCAAGGCAGTTCTCACCACCTACTCCGACATCGCGCTCGCCAAGTATGAGGACTCGCTGACCACAGCCAAGGCACTCGACGTCGCGGTCGAGGCGTTGATCGCCAAGCCATCGGCGGAAACGCTCACAGCGGCGCGCGAAGCCTGGAAGGCTTCCCGCATCCCCTACCAGCAGACCGAAGTCTACCGCTTCGGCAATGCCATCGTCGACGATTGGGAAGGCCGCGTGAACGCCTGGCCGCTCGACGAAGGCCTGATCGACTATGTCGACAAGAGCTATGGCACCGAATCCGACGAGAACACCCTCTACACGGCCAATGTGATCGCCAACCCGTCGATCGCCATCAACGGCCAAAAGGCCGACGCCTCCAAGATCACCCCTGAATTCCTGTCCGGCACCTTGCAGGAGGCAGGCGGCATCGAGGCCAATGTCGCCACCGGCTACCATGCCATCGAGTTCCTGCTCTGGGGCCAGGACCTCAACGGCACCGGCCCTGGTGCCGGCAATCGCCCCTATACCGACTACGACACCGCCAACTGCACCGGCGGCAATTGCGACCGTCGCGGCCAGTACCTCAACGCTGCTTCCGACCTGCTGGTTGCCGATCTCGAAGAGATGGTCGGCAACTGGAAAGCCGACGGCGCGGCCCGCAAGGCGCTGCTCGATGGCGAGACCAACACCGGCATCTCTGCGATCCTCACCGGCATGGGCTCGCTGTCTTATGGCGAACTCGCCGGACAGCGCATGAAGCTCGGCCTGCTGATCCACGATCCGGAAGAGGAGCACGACTGCTTCTCCGACAACACCCACATCTCGCATCTCTACGACGCGATCGGCATCCGCAACGCCTATCACGGCAGCTACAAGCGCATCGACGGTTCGACAATCGAAGGCCCGTCGGTGTCGGATATGGTCAAGGGAACGGACGCGGCCCTCGACACCGAGCTGTCGGGCAAGCTCGACACGACCGTCGCCAAGATGGAGGCGATCGCAGCCCGCGCCGCCGCTGGCGAGGCCTATGACCAGCAGATCGGCGAGGGCAATGTCGAAGGCAACGCCACCGTCCAGGCCGCCATCGACGCGCTTGTCGACCAGACCAAGTCGATCGAGCGTGCGGTTGCCGCCCTCAAGCTCGACGCGATCGCCTTCGAGGGTTCGGACAGCCTCGATTCCCCCGACAAGGTCTTCCAGTGAGCCTTGACCGCACCTAGATAATTTCAGCCAAGCGGCGCGCCGGAAACGCGCCGCCAGCCATCCCTAGAGCCCGTTATGCTGATCTGCCATTGCAACCTGATCACCCAAAAGGAGATCGAAGATACGATCATAGAACTCCTGGACAAGGATCCCTGGTGCCTGATCGTGCCAGCTAAGGTCTATCACACGCTGCAAAAGCGCGGGCGCTGTTGCGGCTGCTTCCCAAATGTGGTCGAAACGATCATTCGGGTAACCGAAGCCTATCACGCTCGTTCGGAGGCGAGCGGGGTCGATATCGTTTCACACATGGACCGTGTGAAAGAGTTGCGGATCCAATTCGGGAGCAGGATCAATGAAGGGCGAAAAACAGGTCATCGAGCGGCTTAATGAGGCGCTTTTCCTCGAACTCGGCGCGGTCAACCAATATTGGGTGCACTTCCGCCTGCTTGAGGACTGGGGCTACGGCAAGCTGGCCAAGAAGGAACGTGCGGAATCGATCGAGGAAATGCACCACGCCGACAAGCTTGTGGCGCGCATCATCTTCCTCGAAGGCCATCCAAATCTGCAGTCGCTGGCCCCTCTGCGCATCGGCCAGAACGTCAAGGAAGTGCTCGAAAGCGATCTCGCCGGCGAGTACGACGCGCGCACTTCCTACAAGAAATCCCGGGACATCTGCTCCCAGCACGGCGACTACGTATCCATGAAGCTCTTCGAGGAGCTGCTTGCCGACGAGGAAGGTCACATCGACTTCCTCGAGACGCAGCTGCAGCTGCTCGCGGAGATCGGCGAAGAGAAGTACGGCCAGCTCAACGCCGAGACCGCTGACAAGGCCGAATAGGACATGCCGGAATGCGGCGCACTTTTCTGACTACGCGCCGCATGCCAGCGGGTGCGCCCGCCCTCGACATCCCGGCCATTGGCTCTGAAGGCACCCCCACCCCTAACCCCTCCCCACAAGGGGGAGGGGGATACGCGCACGACCATTTTGGCCAAAATCATCAAGGTTTGGCGCTGGATGGTAGCGCCGCAAAGTCCCCCTCCCCCTTGTGGGGAGGGGCTAGGGGTGGGGGTCCCCGACCGGCGACGAGCCAGCGCAGCACCAAGGCGCTATGGGGCTTGCTTGCGGCCAATCTGATCCTGTTTGCAGCGTCCGCACCTTCCGTCGCCGGCGAGCCGGTTCCGGACGGGCTTAGCCCCGAACGCCACGATCTCAAGCCCGCCGACAAGGCGCGCGTCGACAAGATCGTCAAGCCGACCACCGACTTCAGCAAGGCCGAACAGTTCGAGCTGATGCAGGGCGGCGCGGGAACCTCGAAAAAAAGCGCCAACCGGGACGCGTTCTCGCAATCCTCGGCCAACATCACCTTCGAGGAAGAAGGCACCTTCAAGCTTGGCAATGGCTTCTTCACCAAGCTTTGGGTCTCCTCGCCGTCTTCGACCCAGGCCTCGGACGGATTGGGGCCGCTGTTCAATGCGCGTGCTTGCCAGAGCTGCCATCTCAAAGACGGGCGCGGCCATCCGCCAGAAGGCAAGGCCGATGCGACGTCAATGTTCTTCAGGCTTGCCCGCCCGGCGGTAACAGACGAAGAAAAGACAGCCCTTGCCGACCGCAAGGTGTTGAACTTCCCCGACCCCACCTACGGCGCCCAGTTCCAGGACCTCGCCGTGCCCGGCCTCGTTGGCGAAGGCCACATGGTCATCTCCTACGAGGAAATTCCGGTCGAGCTCGGCGACGGCACCAGGCTTTCGCTGCGCAAGCCGAGCTATTCGGTCAGCGATCTCGGCTACGGGCCAATGGACCCCAAGACGACGCTGTCGCCGCGCGTGACGCCGCAGATGATCGGCCTTGGGCTGATCGAACAGATCCATCCCGCCGACATCCTCGCCAATGCCGACCCCGACGACAAGAACGGCGACGGCATCTCCGGCAAGGCTTCGATCGTGCGCGACGCCAAGTCTGGCGAGCTGACGCTCGGCCGCTTCGGCTGGAAAGCCCAGACACCGTCGATCCGCCAGCAGTCGGCCGATGCCTTTGCCGGCGACATCGGCATCTCGACGCCCGACGTTCCGCATCACTGGGGCGACTGTACCGAGGCCCAGACCGCGTGCCGCGCCATGCCGACCGGCGTGCAGGAGCGGCTTGGCCCGGTCGAGGCTCCGGATCCGATCATGGATCTGGTCACCTTCTATTCGCAAAACCTCGCCGTGCCCGTGCGCCGCGACGTCGACAACCCTGAGGTGCTGCGCGGCAAGCAGATGTTCTACGAGGCCGGCTGCGCCGCCTGCCACATGCCGAAATTCGTCACCCGCCGCGACGCGCCCAACAAGGCGCAGGCCTTCCAGCTGATCTGGCCCTACTCCGACTTCCTGCTGCACGACATGGGCGAAGGCCTTGCCGACGGCCAGCAGGTCGGCGATGCCAGTGGCAGCGAATGGCGCACGCCGCCGCTATGGGGCATCGGCCTGACCAAGACCGTCAACGACCACACCTTCTTCCTGCATGACGGACGGGCGCGAAACCTGACCGAGGCGATCCTGTGGCATGGCGGCGAGGCGCAAGGCGCGCGCGATCGTTTTGCCGCGCTCGCCACCGACGACCGTGCCGCCCTTGTCAAATTCCTGGAGTCGCTCTGATGGCTAGACATACGCTCGCATCCGCCTTTGTTGCCTGCCTCATCCTGTCCGCGCCCGTGGCCCACGCCAACCAGGCCTCGGACAAGGTGATCGCCAACGCCATCGACGGCTTCATCCGCCCGACCTATGGCCGGCTCGTGCAGGACACGGCAGCGCTTGGAAAGAACCTCGACACGCTTTGCGCGGCGCCATCGGCTGATAATCTGACGGCCGCGCGCCAAGCCTTCTCCAAGACGACCGTGACCTGGTCGGAAATCGAGATCATCCGCTTCGGGCCGATCACCGAACACAACCGGCTGGAGCGCATGCTGTTTTGGCCCGACCGCAAGGGCACAGGGCTGAAGCAGGTGCAGGCAGCGCTCGCCGACAAGGATGAAACGGCGACCGACGCCGCCAAGCTGGCGCAGAAGAGCGTTGCCATGCAAGGTCTCGGCGCGCTGGAGTTCGTTCTGTTCGGCACCGGCGCCGACGAGCTTTCCGGCACCTCAGCCGCCTATCGCTGCGCCTATGGCAAGGCGATATCAGGCAATGTCGCCGCCATCGCCTCCGAGGTCGACGCGGCGTGGCGCGACGACAAGGGCTTTGCCAGCCAATGGCAGCATCCCGGGCCGCAAAACCCGCTCTATCATACGGCCTCGGAGGCAGCGACAGCGCTGCTCGAGGTCTATGTCAACGGGCTCGAGCTGGTCCGCGACGTGCGCGTCGGCGGCTTCTTCGGCAAGGACGCGGCCTCCGACAAGCCAAAACAGGCGCTGTACTGGCGTTCGCAGGGTACCGCCGCCTCGCTGGGCGGCAACATCGCAGGCATGAAGGCGCTGTTCGGCGCCTCGAAATTCGGCGGCCTGCTGCCCACGGATTCCGAGTGGATCGCCCAGTCGATCGGTTTCGAGTTCACCAATGCGCAAAATGCCGTGGCTGGTGTCACCGGGCCGATCGACGCCGTGCTCGCTGACCCGGAAAAGCGCGCCAAGCTCACTTATTTCAGCGTCGTCACGTCCAGCCTGTCCGATCTGTTCGGCACCCGGCTTTCCGGCGCGCTCGGGCTGACTGCCGGCTTCTCATCGCTCGACGGCGATTGATATGAAAACCCCGCTGTTCGACCGCCGCGATTTCCTCAAGGCGGCAGGCGCGACCTTCCTTTTGTCGCTGACGCCGGCCAAGCGTGCGCTGGCGCTCGAAACCGACGCTATGTTCGCCACGGCTTACCAAGCACGCACAGGCGAATATGGCGTCGCGGTGCTGTCGGAGGCCGGCAAGATCCTGCGCAGCGTGGCCCTGCCCGAGCGCGGCCACGACGTCACCTTCGACCCGGTCTCGCGCAAGTCGGTGGTGTTCGCGCGCCAGCCGGGCACCTTCATGCTGGTCTTCGACCACACCGGCAAGGATGAGCCGCTGACCATCCCGAGCATCGCCGGCCGGCACTATTACGGCCATGGCGTATTTTCGCCCGACGGCGCGCTGCTTTATGTGACCGAGAACGACTTCGACAACGCCGCCGGCATGGTCGGCGTCTACGACGCGCGCGACGGCTTCCGCCGCCTCAGCGAGTTCCCGACCCATGGCGTCGGCCCGCACGAACTGATCCTGCTCGGCGACGGGCGCACACTTGCGATCTGCAATGGCGGCATCGAGACCCACCCGGATTTCGGCCGCGCCAAGCTCAATATCTCGACCATGAAGCCGTCCTTCGTCCTGGTCGACCGCGTTTCCGGCGACCTTAGGGAAAAGCACGAGTTGCCGGAAAGACTGCACCAGCTGTCGATCCGGCACATGGATATCGACGCTCAAGGCACAGTCTGGTTCGGCTGCCAGCATGAGGGGCCGGCAACGGAAAAGCCGCTGCTCGTCGGCCGTGCCAGGCGCGGCGAGGAACTTGCCATGCTGGAGATGCCCGAAGACATCCTCGGCGGCTTCCGCAACTATATCGGTTCGGTGGCGGCCAATCGCGACGCCGGCCTTGTGGCGGTGTCATCGCCGGAGGGCAATGCCTGGGCGATGATCGACGCCAAGACCGGCAAGGTGGTCGCCAGGAACGAGCTGATCGAGGTCTGCGGCTTGGCACCCGACCGTGACGGCTTCCTGGCCACCACGGGTGCCGGCCTCATCGTCGAGCCGAACGGCGAGCAGGCAAGCCGTCCGGAATATGTCTGGGACAATCACATGCTGCGCATCATTGCGTAAGCCACCACTTACGCAATCACACCAGACCTGACACGTCGGAAAAAGCCACCGCCTTGCGCAGCACGGCAAGGAAACGCTCGCCGGCCACATCAGCCGCACCGCTGTTGTCGATGGCGACATGGCCGGGGCCCGAGAGATCGTGCTGCACGGTGCGCGCCAGTCGCGCCAGCACCTCCCCGCGCGATTCACGGCCGCGCGCCGCCAGCCGTTCGGCCAGGATTTCGGGCGATGCCGTGATTTCGACAACCGCGACATTGGCGTAGCGCTCGCGCAAGGTGGGAATGACGCCGCGCGAGGTGTTGGCGACGACGACATGGCCGATGTCGATCGCCCGGTCGACCGAGGCCGGAATGCCGTAGCGCAGGCCATGCGCTTCCCACGACAGCGCGAAGGCGCCGGAAGCGTCGGCCTCGACGAAGGCGGCGTCGGCCAGCGTGTCGTGATCTTCTGTCGCGCCGTCGCTGTGGCGGGTGATGACGCGGCGGGCGAATTCGACGTGCTCGTCGTCGCCAAGGCGCTCGCGCACATAGGCGATCAGCGTGTCCTTGCCGGCACCACTGGGGCCAACGACAGCGACGAAGACGCCGTTGCGGACGGGAGAGCCGATTTGGGTCAATTCACGCTCGATCAATGCTGAAACCATCATGCGTCGTCATTCCTCCGTGCCAGCGCATCGGCCCGCCGGGCCCTTCACAGGCAACGGCGCATTGAACATCTCAAGTGCCGCCCTGTCACCCACCTTGGCTTGGACCAAGGTCGACAGCGGCCCTGAAATGTCATTAGGCGATTTACATGACGGAATGACGAAACGCGGAGCGGCATAACCGCTCCGCCATCTGGATCAGGCGACGATGTCGCGAACCTGATAATCCTTGATCGCGGCGAAGCGGATCATCTTCCAGCGCTCGGCCTCGTAGTTGAGCGAGAACTCATGCTGGGCGAGGAACACCGGATCATTGTCGAGATCGCGCGCGATGTCGCCGCGATGGCTCTCGATGAAGCGGTGCAAATCGGCCTTGTCGTCGGCGTCGATCCAGCGGCAGATCGAAAACCGCGCCATCTCGAAATCGACCGGCAGCGTGTATTCGACCGACAGCCGCTCCTTGAGCACGTCGATCTGCAGCGCGCCAACGACGCCGACAATCGCCGGCGAGCCGTCCTCGGGCTGGAACAGCTGGACCACGCCCTCCTCGGCCATCTGGTGCAGCGCTTCCTTGAGCTTCTTGGCCTTCATCGCATCGCCGAGGCGGACGCGGCGGAGGATTTCCGGCGCGAAATTGGGAACGCCGCGGAACAGGATGTCCTCGCCCTCGGTCAACGTATCGCCGATGCGCAGCGTGCCGTGATTGGGGATGCCCACCACATCGCCGGCATAGGCTTCGTCGGCGGTGATGCGCGAACGGGCGAAGAAGAACTGCGGCGCCGACAGGCTCATCTGCTTGCCGGTACGCACCAGCTTGGCCTTCATGCCGCGCTTGAGTTCGCCCGAGCAGACACGGACAAAAGCGATGCGGTCGCGGTGATTGGGGTCCATGTTGGCCTGGATCTTGAAGACGAAGGAGGTCATCTTCTCCTCCGTCGCCTCGACCTTGCGCGTGTCGGCTTCCTGGGCGCGCGGCGGCGGGCCGATCTCGCCAAGCGCCTCGATCAGGTCGCGGACGCCGAAATTGCGCAGCGCCGAGCCGAAATAGACCGGCGTCATGTGGCCTTCGCGAAACGCCTGGAGGTCGAACGGCCGGCAAGCCTCGCGCGCGAGTTCCAGTTCCTCGATGAAGGCCGGGCGCTCATTGTCGGGCAACAGGCCGGCAGCGCGGTTGGAGTCGGGGCCATGGACCGGCGTGCGCTCCTTTTCGGCGTCGCCGTGGCGCACGGCGTTCTCGGCGAGGTGATAGGTGCCGGAAAACGTCTTGCCCTGGCCGATCGGCCAGGTGATCGGGGCTGTGTCGAGCGCCAGCTTCTCTTCGATCTCGTCGAGTATCTCGAAGGTATTGCGCGCCTCGCGGTCCATCTTGTTGACGAAGGTGATGATCGGAATGTCGCGCAGGCGGCAGACCTCGAACAGCTTCAGCGTGCGCGGTTCGATACCCTTGGCGGCGTCGATGACCATGACGGCGCTGTCGACAGCCGAAAGCGTGCGATAGGTGTCGTCGGCGAAGTCCTCGTGGCCGGGCGTGTCGAGCAGGTTGAAGACGTTGTCGCCATATTCGAAGGTCATCACCGAGGTGACGACCGAAATGCCGCGCTCGCGCTCGATCTTCATCCAGTCCGAGCGGGTCTGGATCTTGTCCTTCTTGGCCTTGACCTCACCGGCAAGCTGGATCGCACCACCGAACAGCAGCAGCTTTTCGGTCAGCGTCGTCTTGCCGGCGTCAGGGTGCGCGATGATCGCGAAGGTGCGGCGGCGCGCCACCGCGTGTTTTATCGTCTCAGCCATGTCAGGAATCCATATGGTGCGCGGCTATATAGCTTTGACCGGCCGCACTGTCGAACGGAAAGGTTTGCTAGAAAATGTACGGTGTTCGGTGGTAAGCACCATACGTCGGGGGTAGCACAGGTGTTGTCAACCATTGGCCATAAATGGCGATCATTTAAGAAGGCGGCTTGGGAACGCGGGGCAGAGCTCTTCGTGCGGGCCTCCATTTTCGAGGCAAAGCTCTACCTACGAAAACATGGCCCCATAACAGTTTTGGTAGATAACTCTCTACTTGGGCACGGCGTGACACACGTTTCGGTTTGGGTGAACACTGGCGAATCAAAATGGGGTGATGCTGTTCCCGATAGAGCTGGCTACACTGCTCGGGTGCCGGTCCATGCTGTGAACAATGATAGCCGCGTTTATGCCGAAATCACCTATCTGGTGGGTTTAACAGAACTAGCTCGGGCAGGTCTTATCAAATTTGTAACTTCAGCGGAATTGCAGGCCGAAGCTAGCCGCCACCCCATTGGGCGCTTTAAAGGGTACGGTTACGATGACGTCAGTTTGTTTGATGGTTTAGAAATTCCATCTGTTGACGGCTTTCATCGATTTGATTCAGGTGCTCAATTGCAGCAGCGGAAGCGTATGAGCGATGCTACTGACAAGAGATTCCGAGATCTCGTTCTGCTACTGGGGCCGAAGAATGACCTGGATGCATGGCACATACATACAGTACTCAAATATCAGCTCCACTGTTTTCTACACATGGATTTCAAGCTCGATACGAAAATTAAGAGCCACACTGAGCTGCTATCGTTGGCACCAAGGGCACTCACTCCATCTCAACTTGGAAGAACAATTGGACTTCGTCAGATCCCGACGTTTATGCTTAGCTACAGGGGTGCCAAATGGCGAGTGCACCCAGACGTTCATGCGCCAGAACAAAGGCGCCCGTCCTCTCGCCGAGACCAGCCACTACCCAGAGGCTGGCTAGAATATACGGAACAGCCGAGCGAAGGGGAAAATACAAGCGTGGTTACAGTCCTCCCTAGAGTAAAGAAGATGAATGGCTTGTCCGTAAACTACGGGCATGAGCCAATTCATATGCAATACGAAGACTCGTCGGGGAACTGCTACGAGCTGCGCATGGACATGGGAGATGCGATGTATCTGCTTTCCCTTCTAAAATGCGCGCAGCTGAACTTGGATATTCCGTTTCCCGACGATCCACGTGATCCTGATGCTGCGCCAATACGACCAAGTGATCGCGCTAGAGGAAACGCGTAGAGGTGCCTTGAGACTGCCAAGGCAAACAGATTGTCGCACAATCAAGGTCCCCTCAACTCGAACCCACCTTCGGCAACCGTCTCGCCATTGACGATCAGTTCCATGCGATGGTGGCCGGGATAATGCTTGCGCGTGGTGAAGTCGCGCACCGCCTGGCTAATGGAAAGCTCCTTCTGGCCGCCCGCCGGCAGGTTGATCTCTTTCAGCTTGAAGACCTTCTTCGAGCTGCCGCCGCTTTTCTTGACGTAGTGGACGGCATAGTCGACCACCAGTTGCTGCGCCGCCGCGGCGGTCGAGGCGAGGCTTGCCTTGAGCGTGATGCGGCCGCCGAGCATGATGGCGGCCGGCGACACCGCGAACGCCTCGACGCGGACCATCGGCGTGCCTGTCGTGCCGATGGCGCCAAGCGCACGTGCATCGCCTTTCTTGATCATCGTCCTCAACGCATGCTTGACGATCCAGGCGGTGTTCTTGTCGTCCATGTCCCACGCGGAAACGCGGTCGATGACCTTGTCGGGATGGTCCTTGGAGATGTCGTTGAGGTGATTGGCCACCGATTTGCGCACGTAGACGCTCGAATCGGATTTGAGCGCCTCGAGGATCGACGCAGTCGGCGAAGGGTCCTTGATCAAAGGCTTGAGCCGGAACGACCATGGCAGGCGCGGGCGCGAGCCTTCGCTCGAAAGCCGGCGCACATGTTCGTTGTCGTCCAGCGCCCAGCCGCGCATCACATGAAGCGTCCTGTCGAAATCCTGCGCCAGGAAATAGCGGATGGCGAATTCGGCCGAACCAAAACGTGTGAAGAATTTCAGCGCTTCCATCGACTGCTCGAAATGCCCCTTGCCATAGAGCGCGACATATTCGGACAGGGTGATGGATGCAAAACCATGCTGGATGCGCGGCGCCAGTTCGTGCAGCACCCCGATTGCGTGCTCGAAGCTGCCAGGCAGGCTGCCATGCAAGCTCATCGCCGTCTGCCGCAGGCGCTGCATGATGCCGAGTTCGTCAAGGTTCTCGGTCGCCAAGACCATGAATTTTTCCGCATCGAAAGCGGGCGAAATGGAAGCCGTCTCATCAGCGATATGGCGAAGCCGGGCCCGATCGAAAATCTCCTTGAGTGCCGGAGCGGCTTGCGTTGGGTCTTCCGTCATCAGTCTGTCGTCCCTGTACTGCGCCCCCGCGCAGGCTTGGTATCCCAATCGAACACAAAGCGCTTCCGCGCAGGTACGAAGCAAACGTGGAAACTGCAAACTCTCTCCTGCCAACAAGCTGTCAGGAGACAAGCGGCGCGGCGGGTCGCTGGCGCGATTGACTCATTATCAGTTTGAACTTATGATTAGTCATGACTTATGATTATTCCCAGATTTCCGCACTCGCCGACCCGACGCGTCGCACCATTTTCGAGCGCGTCAGTGCCGAGCCTTGTTCGGTGGCGGAACTGACGCGCGGACTTCCCGTGTCGCAGTCGGCGGTGTCGCAGCATCTCAAGGTACTCAAGCAGGCACAGCTGGTGCGTATGGAACCTCAGGGCGCGCGCAATATCTATCACATCGACCCGGCCGGCCTTGGCCGCATGCGGGCATGGCTCGACCAGCTCTGGGGCGACGTACTCGACGAATTCAAGCTCAAGGCGGACAAGGAGGACCAGACATGACAGTCACGATTTCGCCATCACCGGTGCGCCGCTCGGTCACCGTCAAGGCAAGCCCGGCACGCGCCTTCGAGGTCTTCACATCGGGCTTTTCAAGCTGGTGGCCCAAGACCCACAGCATCGGCACAGCCCCGCTCAAGACCGCGACCATCGAGCCGCGCGCCGGCGGGCGCTGGTACGAGACCGGCGAAGACGGCAGCGAATGCCCATGGGGCGATGTCATCGCCTGGGAGCCGCCGCAGCGCATCGTTTTGGCCTGGCGCATCGGCACGGACTGGAAATTCGATCCCGACCTTCACACCGAAATCGAAGTCAGGTTCGTTCCCATCGCCGGCGGGGGAACCCGCGTCGACCTCGAACACCGGCTGCTTGAGAATATGGGCCCGAAGGCCGAGGAAACGGCCGTGATGCTCGATTCCGAAGGCGGCTGGGGCGGCATTCTCCAAGGCTTCGGCGCGACGCTGGACGCTGCGGCCTGACCCGAAACCGAACCCTTCGCGACATGCGGCCCCGGCATCGTGCTCGGGCCGCATGTTGTCGTTGACGGCGACGCCACCCCTGCCTTCCCCAGGAAGATCGAGAGTTAGGGGCATGGCGACGGCCGACGATGCCAGAACGGCATTCGAAGCGGCAGCCAAGGACGCCTGGCTCTTGCGACATATCAAGCAGCGCGAGCCATACCTAGAAACGCATATCGACCAGATGGCGCCGTAGGCGGCGCATTTGCCCCACAAGCAGATCGAACGTCGGCAAGGTCAGCTTTCGGCGCGTGGTCGTGAACTCAAACCCCTTGAGCGCAGCGTCCCAAACCGGCCAATTCTCTGGCCATTCCGCGTCACTGCTCTTTGCTGGCGCGTCGACGGCGAGAATTTCATAGTTGGCGACGCCAAATCGCTTCAGGTGTTCTCGAAGCTCGCGCTCGACCTCCTGGTCCAGTCGCGTGGACGTGAGAAAAAGCGTCTTTACTGGCTCGGCCAGCAGGGCTTTGAATTTCAAGCAAAGGTAGTCGTGCCGGCTTCGGGCTTCCGCATATCGACGACGAAGAACAATCTCATCGGAGTCCATCGGAAATTCATGGGGGTGCCGCGTCCCAGTTTGGGAGTTCCACACGACGCCGTTTGCGATTGCCAAGTCAGCCTCATCCAAGAGACCAACAAAATCTCGACGAAAACATTCCAAAAGTGCGGCTGGTGGAGTGATCTGCCAGTCAAAAAGGCCGCTCGGCGCCTGCGGCGGGTGTATTTGAACGCGATCTGCCCGACTGAAATTGCCCGAGCGCTCCCGGAGAATGCGAATAGCGTTGAGCTTGGTTTCACAATTCGGCCCAATACTCAAAACCCGATTGAAAGTTTTCACCACGCCACCTGCAAGTTCCCCGTAAGGGGAATTGCCAGAAATCGCAGTGTTTCACCAGAGTTTAAATGACCATTTTACTGGTTTACATCACGCTTCTCTCTCGGATTATGGCGGCGATCTGCGCATGTGATGCCACATCGAAGTTCATCTCTTCGCAGCATACAGCCCAAGGGCCGGCATAGACGCACGACCGGCACAAAGCGGGTCCTCCAGCGCCTTCCATCAGGAAGTCCATTTCAAAGGCACGCTGACGGGCGCCTACGTGCCGCTCAACTCCTCCCGCTTTCCAGGCGATGACGGGGGGACAAATGGCACAACACCGGCTGCTCGAGAATATGGGCCCGAAGGCCGAGGAAACGGCCGTGATGCTCGATTCCGAAGGCGGCTGGGGCGGCATTCTCCAAGGCTTCGGCTCGACGCTGGACGCTGCGGGCTGACCCGAAACCGAACCCTCGCGACATGCGGCCCGACATCGTGCTCGGGCTGCATGTTGTCGTTGACTGCTAGATCAGGCGGGCGGAAAATATCGGCGAAAGCGTCGATATGCGATGCACGTCGTGCATGATCCTTTTTCGAAAATCGATTCCGACTTTCCGGGTCATGCGCTAGCGATCCAGGAGGTCGCCATGACCATCCATCAGGAAGTCCATTTCAAAGGCACGCCGAAGGACATCTACGACCTGCTGCTCAACTCCTCCCGTTTCCAGGCAATGACGGGAGGACGGGCGGCCCATATCTCGCCGCATGAGGGCGGCGAGGCGTCGATGTTCGGCGGCGACATCGAAGCCCGCAACGTCGAATTGGTGCCCAACCGCCGCATCGTCCAGACATGGCGCTCACGCGCCTGGCCCGAAGGCATCTTTTCGATCGTCCGCTTCGAATTACAGGCCGACGGCACCGGCACCAGACTTGTCTTCGACCAGAACGGCTATCCCCGGTCGACGCACCACATGCTCGAAGACGGCTGGCAGAAAATGTACTGGGAGCCGATGAACCACGCGCTGACGCATCATTAAGGTGGTCTACTCCGCTGCGCGCAAGCCCGCAGCCGCCGGCTCAAACGGGCGGATCGACATGCCGTCCCGCGACATGGTGACGAAGCTCGACGGCGGAACCGCCTGCCAGCTCTGGCCGTCGCGGTCGAACGGCTCCGAGACGATGCAGCGGCCATCGCGGTGGTCGCTGGTGTAAAGCGTCGGCGCATACGCGTCGGTGGAGTAGCGCACGGCAAACAGGCTTTTCCCGTCGCTGAAGGCGGCGGTCAGCTTCAGCTGCGGATCGATGCCGGCACTGCGCGCCGCCGCAACGACACGGCCGGTGGCGCGTGCGACGGCACCTTGCGGATCGGCATCCAGCCCCTCCTCCAGCATCAGCAGGAAAAACAGTTCGGAATCGGTCGTGCCCTGGCGCTGGTCGTAAAACGTGTCACCAATACTGGCTTCCAGCCGGCGGCGGATCTTTTCGAAGCCAGAAATCTGGCCATTATGCATGAAGCTCCAGCGGCCAGAGGTGAAGGGATGACAATTGGATCGGCTGGTGGCACCGTCTGTCGCAGCCCTGACATGGGCGAGGAACAGGCCGGATTTGATCTGCCGGCACAGGCTCTTGAGGTTGGTATCCGACCACGCCGGCAAGATGTCGCGGTACAGGCCCGGTTCCGGCCGGTCGCCATACCAGGCGAGCCCGAAACCGTCGCCATTGGTCGGCGACTTCGCTTCCTGGGCATGGTGGCTCTGGGCGATCAGCGAATGATAGGGCGCTGTCACGATGTCTTCCAGGAAGACCTCATCACCGAGATAAGCTGCCCATCGGCACATGGCTCATCGACCTCAATCGTCTCAGCACATGATGGGCGGAGATACCCGGCCAGACTCAACCAGCATGGCTAACAAAGCGTAAACGGCGTGCGTTTGTTTAGCTGATCCACGTTGCAGTTGAGTGTCACCGGGCATGGCGAAAACCACACAGTTGTGTCATCGAAAACACCGAGCGCAGATATCGGGATTGACGTTCTGCGAGCACCGTCCCATAGGATCGCCGCCATGAAATCCGCCCTTGAAAACGCTTCCGCCCCCGTCATCGGGATCGTCCGCTTGCCGCATGCCGGCGAGCTTCCCCTGCCGTCCTACGAGACATCGGGTGCCGCCGGCATGGACCTGCGCGCTGCCGTGCCCGACGACCGTCCCTTGCTGATCCTGCCCGGCAAGCGCGCCTTGGTGCCGACAGGCCTGGTGTTTGAAATCCCAGAGGGTTTCGAAGGCCAGATCCGTCCGCGCTCCGGCCTCGCCTTCAAGCACGGCATTACCTGCCTCAACACACCAGGTACCATCGACAGCGACTATCGCGGCGAGGTCAAGGTGCTGCTGATCAACCACGGCGACGAGGACTTCTACGTCGAGCGCGGCATGCGCATCGCCCAGATGGTGATCGCGCCGGTGACCCGCGCTGCGGTCGAGGAACGCAGCCTTGCCGGCGAAACCTCGCGCGGCAATGGCGGCTTCGGCTCGACCGGAACCGCATGAAGGCGCCCAAGCTCGTCATCTTCGACTGCGACGGCGTGCTCGTCGACACCGAGCCGCTGGCCAACAAGCGGCTGTCGTCGTGGCTGACCGAGGCCGGTTATCCCGTGAGCTACGAAGATTGCCGCCGGCAGTTCGTCGGGCGCAGCCTGGTGTCGGTGCAAAAGGAAGTCGAAGCGACGGGCGTAAGCCTCGGGCCGGATTTTGTCGAACGCTGGTATCGCGAGTTGCCTGACCTGTTTGGCAGCGGCGTACAGGCGATCCCGCACATCGAGGCCTTCATCGGCGCTGTCAAAACCGCCGGCATCGGCTATTGCGTGGCGTCCTCGGCGCGTGTCGACAAGATGCACATGACGCTCGGCCAGACCGGGCTGCTTGAGCATTTCCGCGACGTGCTGTTCTCCGCCACCATGGTCGAACGCGGCAAGCCGTTCCCTGACCTCTTCCTGCATGCTGCAGGCAAGATGGGCTTTGAGCCTGCCGACTGCATCGTCATTGAAGACAGCGTCGCGGGCGCACAGGCCGGTGCTGCCGCCGGCATGCGGGTGTTTGCCTATCACGGCGACCCGCACTCCGACCGAAACGGCCTTGCCGCCGCAGGCGGTGTCTTGTTCGACGACATGCGCGCCCTGGCAGGATTGATCCCCATCCACTGAAAAGGGGATTTGTGAGGTCCGGACGTCCGGGCTAATATCCCCTCGATGCGGTTCAGTCTTGAGGGCCAGGCGATGGACAAGGGCGCGGTTTTCCGGAAACTTCACGAGGCGCCCGGCGCCTTCATCATTCCCAATCCATGGGATGTCGGCACGGCCAAGCTTTTGGCCTCCTTCGGCTTCGAAGCGCTGGCAACGACGAGTGCCGGATTTGCCTTTTCGCGCGGCCTGCCCGACGGCGGCGTCGGCTTTGAGACGATGATCCACCATTGCCGCGACATGGCGCATGCCACCGGCCTGCCGGTGTCGGCCGACCTCGAAAAAGGCAAGGGCGACAGCCCCGAAAGTGCCGCCGAGACGATCTTTGCTGCCGAAGCCGCTGGCCTTGCCGGCTGTTCGATCGAGGACCACACCGGCGAGGCCGACAAGCCGATCTACGAATTTTCGCACGCCGTCGAGCGGGTGGCCGCTGCGGCCGAGGCCGCACGGGCGCTGAAGAACGACTTCGTCTTGACCGCGCGCTCAGAAAACTTCCTCTGGGACCGGCCCGATCTCGACGACACGATTAGGCGGCTGCAGGCGTTCGAAAAGGCCGGCGCCGATGTGCTCTACGCGCCGGGCATCACCGATATCGGCATGATCCGCACGCTGTGCGGTTCCCTCAGCAAGCCGGTCAACGTGCTGGCGGTGCCGGGATTTTCGGTCGCCGTGCTTGCCGAGGCAGGCGCCAAGCGCATCTCGCTCGGCTCGAAGCTGACCAGCTATGCCTTCGGCATGATGGAGCGGGCGTCGCGCGAGATGCTGGGCCAGGGCACCTTCGAGTTCTCCCGCGACGGCATGCCCTATGGCAAATTGCAGACGCTGTTTGCCGCCGACGAGCGTTAGGCGCGGACACCTGCTGGCCTCAGCTCCGCCGCCGACACCGCCTTGTGCAGGTGCACCATCATCGCGGCAGCGAAGAGCGGGGTGAGCAAATTGAGGATCGGCACGGCGAGGAAGGCTGCGATGACGAGGCCGGCAATAAACACCGTGCCGCCATTGCGGCGGCGCAAATCCTTGGCCTCCTCTTCCGAACGAAAGCGCATCGCGGCGAATTCGAAGAACTCGCGGCCGAGCAAATAGCCGTTGACCAGGAAGAAGGCGCCGATGTTGACGACGGGGATGAACATCAAAAACAGCGCCAGCAGATTGCCCAAAATGACGATGCCGAAGAACTTGATCGCCAAAATGAGCGAGCGCAGCGCCGGCACCGGGCGGCCCGGCGCATCCCTGGGATAGTCGGTCTTTTCGACGACCTCGGCGACATCGTCGAGGAACAGGCCGGCGACGATCGCCGTCACCGGCGCGATGAGCAAGGCCAAGCCCAGCGCAAGGCCGACGCCAGCGATCACAGCGGCGATCAGCCCGAGCCAGCCGGTCCATGCCGGCAGGCCGGGCAGCATGGCGTCGATCCACGGCCAGGCCAACCAGTCGAAGACCTCGCGGATGCCGAACCACAAGGCGACCAGCGCCAGGATCGTGAGGCCCAGCGTCTTCAGGAACACCTGCCGGAACTCGGCCGAGAAAAGCTGGCTTGCGGCAGCGCGGGCGGCGTCGAGTATCATTCTTTGGTCATCCCCTGTTCGCTGCAAGAGATAAGCAGCCTCGACTGCGGCCTCAAGCAGCGCCGCGACAAATTCGCGGGGTTTGCAAATGGCTCGCGAGCCGTTATTGCGGAGCGGTTTTGTCCACCCCAACGGCACAGTGCCGCGGAGACCCTGATGAGCCAATATGACGTGCTGTGCATCGGCAACGCCATCGTCGACATCATCGCGCAATGCGATGAAGCCTTTTTGGCCGACAACGGCATCATCAAGGGCGCGATGAACCTGATCGACGCCGAGCGCGCCGAGCTGTTGTATTCGCGCATGGGCCCGGCGATCGAGGCCTCGGGCGGCTCGGCCGGCAACACGGCGGCCGGCATCGCCAGCTTCGGCGGCCGTGCCGCCTATTTCGGCAAGGTCAGCCGCGACCATCTCGGCGAGATCTTCACCCACGACATTCATGCCCAGGGCGTCGCCTTCGACACGCAACCGCTTGCCGGCACCCCGCCGACGGCGCGCTCGATGATCTTCGTCACCCCCGACGGCGAACGCTCGATGAACACCTATCTCGGCGCCTGCGTCGAGCTCGGGCCCAACGACGTCGAGGCCGACAAGGCGAGCGGGGCCAAGGTCACCTATTTCGAGGGTTACCTGTGGGACCCGCCGCTGGCCAAGGAAGCGATCCGCATGACCGCAGCGCATGCGCATGCGGCGGGCCGCGAGGTGTCGATGACGCTGTCGGATTCGTTTTGCGTCGACCGCTATCGCGGAGAGTTTTTGGAGCTGATGCGCTCGGGCACCGTCGACATCGTCTTTGCCAATTCCCACGAGATCAAGTCGCTCTACGAAACCTCGTCCTTCGATGAGGCGCTCGCCCAGATCCGCAAGGACTGCAAGATCGCCGCCGTCACCCGCTCGGAGAAGGGGTCTGTGATCGTGCGCGGCGATGAAACTGTTGTCATCAAGGCGACCGAAATCCGCGAGCTTGTCGACACCACGGGTGCCGGCGACCTCTATGCCGCAGGTTTCCTCTATGGCTACACGCAAGGGCGCAGCCTCAAGGATTGCGGCGACCTCGGCTCGCTCGCCGCCGGCCTGGTGATCCAGCAGATCGGCCCGCGCCCCAGGCAAAACTTGAAGCGCGAAGCCGAACAGGCGGGGTTGCTCTGAGTTCTTCCTTCTCCCCGCTCGCGGGGAGAAGGTGCCCGAAGGGCGGATGAGGGGCAGCGCAAGCGTTGCGTCCTTATGCCTTCGGAGCAAGGGCAAGATCGCGTACAGGCATCGCCCTACGTCGCCCCCCTCTGGCCTGCCGGCCATCTCCCCCTCAGGTGGGGAGATCACGCCGTCATCACGACCTTCGCCAATCTTCAAACGTTGCAAGGTGATCGAGACGGGCGACGCTGCCAATCTCCCCACCTGAGGGGGAGATGGCCGGCAGGCCAGAGGGGGGCGCGAAGGAATGCAACTTTCCAACATTTCGCACCTTCCCCCGCCACGCCCCGTTTCCGGTCTGGCCATTGCCTGGAAAAGTTCGGGAAGCGGGGCGCGAGGCCGAGCCTTCCTATTGTAAGTTAGTGGCGCGAACCTCGCGCCCCGCCCGGTGTTCTTGCCCCGCTCAGTCGCCTCAACGCTTTCGCGCCGCCAGCCGCCGCAAGGCCCGGGCTTGGGGGCTCATCACCCAGTGGGAGAACCGACCTCCCACCAGCCCGGCACCGGCGCTTCCCCCCGATGCCCGGTGCGCACCGGGGTCCCGTGGAAGAACGCGAGGAGAATGATACGGCAGGTTTTCAGGGCGTGGAAAAACGGGGGCCGTCTATCCACGCGGATTGCTGACAGATGGTGACAGGAACGACAGCCCTATCAATGCTGCGCGAAACAACAAGCCACCTCCTGCCGATATTTAAGCCTTGACTTCAGACCAGAAGCGGCCGGGATCGCGTTCCGGCGTGGCCTGAAACTGTGTCAAGATAGACAGATGGGGCCGCTTTGTTTCCGTCGCTTTAAGCATAGCTTCAACCCTGCCACGGAAGCGGGTCAAATCCAGCAGCGGGTCAAGCGGCTCCAAATGCACATAAGTCGTTCTCTTAGAAACTCGGTCACCCATCCCACTGAGACCAGCCCCACTGGACCAAATCTCGGCGATGACATCACCGGCAATAGCTGCAACAAATTCGTCTCGCTCAAGTTGGGAATCCGTCCACTTTCGCACCTCTTCAGCTCCGGCGCGCTCACTCCATAGATACAGCAATGCTACTAAGCCTTGCTCGCGTATCAAGGTGTCATCTTCCGCTGCGGCGCGGATGCGATCTAGAGAAAGACCATAGAGCCACTCGGCAGCCTCATCGTCGACTAGCTTCTCGGAACCTTCATCTTCAGACGTTCCCCGCTTTTCCTTTAGCGACTTGCATCGGTCCGAAATGCTCACAAGCCACATGAGCGACGCACTTTCGGCAGCTTTTCTAATGAATTCGGTACGCATTGGGAGATCGAAACGATCCATCAAAAGGTTATTTAGCAACCAGTGCAGCCTCAACTGATTAGAACCAATATCAAATCCGCGTTTCTTGTCGGATTTGATATCTAGCTGATCCGCGACTGCAAAAATATCTTTCAAGAACTGGCCAACGTCAGCGCCCACGATGTCGCCTGCTCGTATATTGAGTTCCTGCAACGCAAGAGAAGCCCGAGTTCCTCCCTTCCGG
Organism: Aminobacter sp. GW821-FHT11F06; assembly: GCF_058808215.1. Taxonomy (NCBI): domain Bacteria; kingdom Pseudomonadati; phylum Pseudomonadota; class Alphaproteobacteria; order Hyphomicrobiales; family Phyllobacteriaceae; genus Aminobacter; species Aminobacter sp. GW821-FHT11F06. The sequence continues at coordinate 607,696 of NZ_JBXARL010000002.1, forward strand.
CGACTTTGCACGAGAAATGCCAACAATGCTGCCGCCGTAGCACCTTCGACGCCGGCCTTGGCGACCAATTCGTCACTTTCAATAGCAGTGATGCCATCGTTGGCGACTCCAAACGCGAAATACGTCCGGAAATGCTCCTCAGCACAAATAAGCCTATCACGTTGCCAATGGTTAGGTTTTCCATGCCATGTGTTGCTCCAGATGGCATCTAATCTAGGAAACAAACGGCGCAGAGCCCGCTTCGCCACCTCACGTTGACGCTGTGGGAGATTGTCCAAGAAAACTGAATTGTACTCCGCCTCCAAGACCTCTCGATTATGGCCATGCTCTCGCTGGCTCCCAGTAAGCATTTCAGGATGAGAGCGAACCGTCTGATGCACAGGCGGCAAGAAAAGGCGAATTGCCTCAATTGCTAGGAAGTCCGCTCGGTCCACATCTTCTGCAACTGCTGGCCAACTTACTTTGATGGCGTTACTCAATCTCACGGTATCGCGCGGAGTTGTGAGAAGGGGCGCGACTGCATCGTAGAAGAGATTCAAGAAACGCTGCATCTTCCTCTCTGACGGAGCGCCCATGATTTCCTCGACAGTCCGCAGAAGCTGATTTTTCAAATCATCCGCATCAGGAATAGGAAGATCGAATGCACCTTGGATGACCTTCTCAAGGTAGCTAGCTCCTTCCGCCGGGAAGCGTTGGGCGACCATCTTTTCGGCCAAATGCCTATCAAACGCCATGAGGTAAACTACGTTTGGCAGCCGACCTACAGACTTCACCAGTTTGAAAACTTGCAGAGCATCATCAGTATTCAAACGGTCAATGTCATCGATCACTATAAGAAATTTCTTGTTTTGACTGTCTAATGCTGCGGCGAGCTTTCGATGTTCCCCTTCGACTGTAGTTTCATATTTCGTAAGTTTCTCCAAAAGAGTCGCGCCACCCGTCACTGCCGTCCCAACCGCTGGCGTAGCAAGCAGCGACACCAGCCCGCCAAGGAGAGGACCTGCAGATGATAAGCGACTGCCGAGGCTTGCCATCGCCTCTCTCGCCTTTTCGTCGAGAGATTTCCCAATTGTTGCGCGCATCTCTTGGAAAAACGAGATTGTGAGCGCTTCGGCTCCAGCAAACCACCAAGGATTGAACGCGATAGGGACTATTCGTCCCGATGCAACCTCTTCCGAAAGGTGATGTAGTACGAGATTGGTTGCGCTGCTTTTTCCGGAGCCCCATGCCCCGTTGATTGCATAAACGAGCCCATCACTCGCATTTGCTAACGAAATACTTTTCGCAATAGCCTTCGCAAATGGATCGATGCCGAAGGCGTCATGCTCGGGTAGGCGGATCGGTGAATCACCCTGCACGCCGTGCGTAGTTGATCTAATGTCTCCCACATCTGGCCTTTCGGCCGCTTCCGAACTTTCAGCGTCTGGAACGCCTTTTTGAGGGGGAGCTTTTCGAAAAGACCCAAGCCAATTTGGCAACGCAATCCTCCCATTTGTCGCAAGAACAATTCTGAATATACTATGCCAATTTCAAGATATATCTTGCTGATTTATCGGTGTATGGTGGCAATTTTCACATTAAGTATCACACTCTACTGATGGCGCATGAGAAGGTGTTTACGGAAGAGCTACCAGCGAAGTTCGCAAATGAGGCCGTCCTCGCCGCCTTACGATACGAGACGCCTCTCCCCACTGGCGTTAGCGGCGAGGAACAGCAGAAACGCCTCATTCCTTCCCACCCCCCCCCCTTCTGCCCTGCCGGGCATCTCCCCCTCAGGTGGGGAGATCAGCAGCTTCGGCGCCTCGCGCAACCATCTACCTGAGGCGAGGAATGGCGGCAGCGCAGCGATCCTTCGCGCCCCCCTCTGTCCTGCCGGACATCTCCCCCACGAGGGGGGAGATCAGCGGTTGGTGCGTCTTCGCTCCTCAAGTCCCAGCGTTATACGCAGCAATCGCCGCCATGTTGACGATGTCGGAGTCCTTGGCGTTGAGGGAGACGATCTGCACGGGCTTGTTGAGGCCGACGAGAAGCGGGCCGATGACGGTGGAGCCGCCGAGTTCCTGCAGCATCTTGGTCGAGATGGCGGCGGAGTGGAACGCCGGCATGACCAGCACGTTGGCGGCGCCCGAGAGGCGGCAGAAGGGGTATTGCTGCTGCATCAGGCGGTGGTTGAGGGCGACGTCGGCGGCCATTTCGCCGTCATATTCGAAATCGACGCGGCGCTTGTCGAGAATCTTGACCGCTTCCTGGACACGCTCGGAACGCTCGCCGGGCGGGTTGCCGAAGGTCGAGTAGGCAAGCAAGGCGACGCGGGGTTCGTAGCCCATGCGGCGGGCGAAGTGCGCGGCTTCCTCGGCGATGTCGGCGATCTGCTCGGCATTGGGCATGTCGTGGACGGCGGTGTCGGCGACGATGACGGTGCGGCCGCGCGCCAGCACGATCGACGCGCCGATGACGCGGTGGCCGGGTTTGGCGTCGATGACGCGGCGGACGTCTTCGAGCACGGTCGAATAGTTGCGGGTGACGCCTGTGACCACGCCGTCGGCATCGCCAAGGGCGACCATGCAGGCGGCGAAGTGGTTGCGGTCGTTGTTGATCAGGCGCTGGCAGTCGCGCAGAAGGTAGCCCTTGCGCTGCATGCGCTCGTAGAGGAAGTCGGCATAGATGGCGTTGCGGCGCGACAGGCGCGCATTGATGATCTCAAGGCCCGGTTTGTTGAGGTCGATGCCGGCGTGGCGGGCGTTTTCCTTGATGACGTCGTCGCGGCCCAGAAGAATGGCGGTGCCGAGCTTCTGGTTCACGTAGGAGACGGCGGCGCGCATGACCTGCTCCTCCTCGCCCTCGGCGAAGACGATGCGCTTGGGCTGGCGCCGGACGCGGTCGTAGATGCGCTGCAAGGTCGAGGCGATGGGGTCGCGGCGGGCGGAGAGCTCGTTGGCGTATTTGTCGAGATCGAGGATCGGCCGGCCGGCGACACCCGATTCCATGGCGGCCTTAGCAACAGCGATCGGGATCGCCGAAATCAGGCGCGGGTCGAACGGCACCGGGATGATGTAGTTGGGGCCGAATTTCGGCCGGTTACCCTGATAGGCGGCGGCAACGTCGTCGGGCACGTCCTGGCGGGCGAGATCGGCGAGCGCGTTGGCGGCGGCGACCTTCATGGCGTCGTTGATGGTTGTGGCACGCACGTCGAGCGCGCCGCGGAAGATGTAGGGGAAGCCGAGCACGTTGTTGACCTGGTTCGGATAGTCCGAACGGCCGGTCGCCATGATGGCGTCGGTGCGTATCTCGGCGACCTCCTCGGGGGTGATCTCCGGATCGGGATTGGCCATGGCGAAGATGATCGGGTTCTTGGCCATGGACTGGATCATGGCGGGCGTGAGCGCGCCCTTGGCGGAGAGGCCGAAGACGATGTCGGCGCCGTCCATGGCGTCGGCAAGCGTCCGCGCCTCGGTCTTGACCGCATGCGCCGACTTCCACTGGTTCATGCCTTCGGTGCGGCCCTGGTAGACCACGCCCTTGGTGTCGCACAAGATGACGTTGTCAGGGGTGAAGCCCATCGACTTGATGAGCTCGATGCAGGCGATGCCGGCGGAGCCAGCGCCATTGCAGACGAGCTTCGACGTCTTCATGTCGCGGCCGGTGATGGCAAGCGCGTTGATGAGGCCGGCGGCAGCGATGATGGCGGTGCCGTGCTGGTCGTCGTGGAAGACGGGGATGTCCATCAGCTCGCGCAGGCGCTGCTCGATGATGAAGCACTCGGGTGCCTTGATGTCTTCGAGGTTGATGCCGCCGAAGGAGGGACCCAAGAACCGCACGCAGTTGATGAACTCCTCGGCGTCTTCGGTGTCGACCTCGAGGTCGATGGAATCGACGTCAGCGAAGCGCTTGAACAGCACCGCCTTGCCTTCCATGACGGGCTTGGAGGCAAGCGCGCCGAGATTGCCGAGACCCAGGATCGCGGTACCGTTGGAGATGACGGCGACCATGTTGCCCCTGGCGGTGTAGTCATAGGCGCGGGAGGGGTCCTCGGCGATGGCGAGCACGGGCACGGCGACGCCGGGCGAATAAGCGAGGCTGAGATCGCGCTGGGTGGCCATCGGCTTGGTCGGCACGATCTCCAGCTTGCCGGGGCGGCCCATGGCGTGGAATTCGAGCGCCTCCTCAGCGGAAACGGAGGGGCCGGAATTGTCGGTTTTCTTGTTCGAGGCCATGGTGCGAAACGATCCTACCCTTGAAATATTCTTTTTGTGGAGCGTTTTGGATTAAGGCTACACATCGGCGCTGTAAACCGCCAAGCAGAGCGGTGGATTTCCTTTTTTGAAAGCTCAGGCGTGAACGATCGACCGACGATGTCAGCGGAAATGCCGGTGCATGCGCCGCCGACGCCGATGATGGAGCAGTATATCGAGATCAAGGCGGCGAATCCGGATTCGCTGCTGTTTTACCGCATGGGCGATTTCTACGAGCTGTTCTTCGACGACGCGGAGAAGGCATCCCGCGCGCTCGGCATCGTCTTGACCAAGCGCGGCAAGCATCAGGGCCAGGACATCCCGATGTGCGGGGTGCCGATCCATGCGGCCGACGACTATCTGCAAAAGCTGATCGGCCAGGGTTTCCGCGTCGCCGTGTGCGAGCAGATCGAGGACCCGGCGGAGGCCAAGAAGCGCGGCTCGAAATCGGTGGTCAAGCGCGATGTGGTGCGCCTGGTGACGCCTGGCACGATCACCGAAGACAAGCTGCTTGCGCCGCAGGAATCGAGTTTCCTGATGGCGCTGGGGCGAGTGAAGGGTGCGGGCGAATCCGCCCTTGCGCTCGCCTGGATCGAAATCTCGACGGGTGTGTTTCGGGTCGCGGAGACGACGCCCGACCGGCTCGCCGCCGACATCTTCCGCATCGACCCGCGCGAGCTGATCGTCGCCGAGCCGGCGTTCCATGACGAAGACCTCAAGCCGACGTTCGACCTGATCGGCCGCATCGTCAACCCGCAGCCGCCTTCCCTGTTCGACTCGACCTCGGCGCCGGGGCGTATCGCGCGCTTCTACGAGGTGGCGACGCCTGACAGTTTCGGTGCGTTTTCGCGCGCGGAGCTTTCGGCGATCTCGGGCGCGATCGCCTATGTCGAAAAGACCCAGAAGGCCGAGCGGCCGCCGCTGTCGCATCCCGAGCGCGAGCAGGAAGGCTCGACGCTGTTCATCGACCCGGCGACGCGCGCCAATCTCGAACTGCTGCGCACGCTGTCGGGCGGCCGCGACGGTTCGCTGTTTCGGGCGGTGGATCGCACGGTGACGGGCGGCGGGGCGCGGCTTTTGGCCGACCGGCTGATGTCGCCGCTGACCGATCCCGACGCGATCAATAGCAGGCTCGACGCTGTGTCGTTCTTCCTGTCCGAAACCAGGCTGACCGAGGCGCTCAGGCTCAGCCTCAAGGGCGTCGCCGACATGCCGCGCGCGCTGTCCAGGCTTGCGCTCAACCGTGGCGGCCCGCGCGATCTCGGCGCGCTGCGCTCGGGCTTTGCCGCCGCACGCACAATTGCCGGGCTGTTTGGGACAGCACCGCTGCCTGAGGAGCTGCAAAGGGCGATGGCAGCCATTGCTGCGCTGCCATTGGACTTTGCCGAGCACATCGACGCGGCACTGGGCGACGAGCTGCCGCTGCTCAAGCGCGACGGCGGGTTCGTGCGGCAGGGCTATCACGGCGAACTCGACGAGATGCGGGCGCTGCGCGACCAGTCACGGCGGGTGATCGCCGGCATGGAGCGCGACCTGATCGAAGAGACCGGCATCCGGTCGCTGAAGATCCGCCACAACAACGTGCTCGGCTACTACATCGAGGTGACGGCCAACAACCAGACGGCACTCAACGGCACGGACGAGGCCAAGGCGCGCTTCATCCACCGCCAGACCATGGCAAGCGCGATGCGCTTCACCACCACCGAGCTTGCCGGGCTGGAAACCAAGATCGCCAACGCCGCCGACCGGGCGCTGACCATCGAACTCGCCGCCTTCGACCAACTTGTGGTGGAGGCCGTCACCAATGCGGACGCAATCCGCGCCGGGGCCAATGCGCTGTCGGTGCTCGACGTTTCGGCCGCGCTTGCCGTGCTTGCCTCCGGCGAAGCCTGGTGCCGGCCGCAGGTCGACCTGAGCCTTGCCTTCGAGGTGACGGGTGGACGCCATCCTGTCGTCGAACAGTCGCTCCGGCGCACGGCTTCAGCACCCTTCGTTGCCAATGACTGCGACCTGTCGCCGGCCGAGAATGGCCGCAACGGCGCGATCTGGCTGCTCACCGGCCCCAACATGGGCGGTAAGTCGACCTTCCTGCGCCAGAACGCGCTGATCGCCATCCTTGCACAGATGGGCTCGTTCGTGCCGGCGGAAAGTGCCCATGTCGGTGTCGTCGACCGGCTGTTTTCGCGTGTCGGCGCCTCCGATGATCTGGCGCGCGGGCGCTCGACCTTCATGGTCGAGATGGTCGAGACCGCCGCCATCCTCAACCAGGCGAGCGAGCGGTCACTTGTCATCCTCGACGAGATCGGGCGCGGTACCGCGACCTTCGACGGCCTGTCGATCGCCTGGGCGGCTGTCGAATATCTGCACGAGAAAAACCGCTGCCGCGCGGTCTTCGCCACCCATTTCCATGAGCTGACCGCACTCTCGGGCAAGCTCGAACGCCTGCACAATGTGACGATGCGGGTGAAGGAATGGGAAGGCGAAGTGGTGTTCCTGCACGAGGTCGGCAAGGGTGCCGCCGACCGCTCCTACGGCGTACAGGTGGCGCGTCTCGCCGGCCTGCCGGACGCTGTGGTGGCGCGCGCCAAGGAGGTGCTGCACCAGCTCGAGGAAAGCGAAACCTCGGGGAAGGCCAACCGGCTTGTCGACGATCTGCCGCTGTTTTCGGTCGCGGTGAAACGCGAGGCGGCCAAGCCCGTCGCCAATGACGCGCTGACCAAGGCGCTCGAAGGGCTCAGCCCCGACGAGATGACACCGCGCGAGGCGCTCGATGCGCTTTACAAGCTCAAGGGGCTTTCGGGCCGCTGAGCGAGCGCGCCAGCCGCACCGTGCGGCTGGCCAAGACCTCGACGCCGACCGCTCGCGATCGGCGGGAAAGTCACTTCTTCAGGAACTTTTCCAGCGAGTAGGAGAAATTGAGGCCGGCGAAAATTCGCCAATCCGGCGCCGGGCCGTTGTGGGCAACGGTGTATTGCGGCTCGATGAAAGCGTTCATCTTGACGTCGTCAGTCAACTGGAAAAGCTTGCCGACGCCGAGGCCGACGGGGATCATCCAGTTGTCATTCTCAAGGTTGAAGGTCCACGCCGCCGTGGACTGAAGGTAGAAGCCGTTGGGCAGATTGTAGAATACGAACGGCTCCAGATCGAGCGACTTCACATCCTTGCGATCTTCGTCCCCGGCAAATGATTGCTGATAGGTCGCAAGACCACCGACAAGCCCCCAATCCTGCGGCACCACGAAGGCAGCGGCCGCACCGGCCGTCCACTTGCCGTTGCCGAAGCGTTTTTCGCTGGCAATCGGAGCGCCAAGGACGGGGCCGATACCGAACGCCCAGCCCTTCTGCTCGAAGACGGCGACGTCGAACACCACAAGGTCGCCCCAGCCCGAAAGCTGCCCTTGTTCAAACGACGGCTCGGTGATCACCGGCAAGGAAAAGCGCATGAGGTTCGGCGTGTCGAACAGCATCATCGGCACGAGCCCGCGCAGCAGAAACACGTTGGCGTCCTCGCCAAGCGGACCGCCGAGATCGGGGATGTAGAAATTATGCAGGTTGAGCGTGATCGCCGGATTGAGGGGATTGTTCGAGTTGTTCATATCCTCGGACGATACGCCCTTCTTTTCCTGTGCCATCGCACCGGACGAGCCGGCCAGAATGCAGGCAAGAAGTGCCGATATCCATTTGGTCGGCGTCGAACCCTGTCCTGAAGGCGCGGATCGGCCCGTTTGTTCGGCGAGGTATGAAATCATGCCTTATCCCCGTTCTGGCAAGGCTGAGTGCAACCCTCAACCGGTTTTGCGCCTCCTTCCGAAGGCTGGCTCCAGAGGTAACAGCCTGAAGCCGGAACATTCAACCTAGACCATGTCGTTATGCCGTGAGTTTTTCCCCGAGCGTCCCTTGTATGTCCGAAAGGCCGCTCTGAATGCTTGAACCTGTGCGTCGGCATGAAGTTGGATTCGCATGCCTGCGCTGCCTTGTTGCAGGCGCCATCATGTTGCGCGAATGTGAAGCCAGTATAACGCAAGCTTTGGGAGCGTTCGAAATGCGAATAACTTTCGCTGGCGCAGCCGTTTTCGCCACAGCCACCTCATTTGCGTGGGCGGCCAGCGCGTCGATCCCGTTGGTCAATGCCACCTGCCCCGGCAAGATCGAAGTTCACGCCGACAAGGGTGGCCCGATCTACATCAATGGCAAGGAAGGCAAGCTGAAGAAATTCAGCGAAAACTACTACGAGGCCAAGGGAAGCGGCGTGACGATCTCGCTCAGCATCAACCCGGATGGCTCTGCTGCCGTATCCTACACCGGCAAGCACGGAGCGAACGGCATCTGCACGGTCAAGAAGAACTGAGCGTTTGTCGTTCCTTCACCACTTGACCTTCAAGCCGGCCTTGCCTTCCCAGGCATGGGCATCGCCGTTGAAGGCGGCCTCGTAATTGACGTTGCCATAAAGTGTGGTGGCGTCGGTGAGCTGCATGGCGGCCCCCAGGCCGAGCTTGCCCCAGGTGCCGCCAAGGTCGGCGGTGAAGGGGATCGGGCCAGTCGCCGACGAGAACTCGGTCGTCGGATCGCCGAGGAACTCGTGCCAGACATCGGCACGGCCCCATAAGGTCAGCTTGCGCGGCGGCGCGCTGCCGTTGCTCGTGGCAGGTTCCTGGCCTCCCAGGTCCCAGCTGTGCGACAGCCGCGCCCCGATCCGCCCGGCCAGTGAATTGGTGTCGGAATAGCTGACATTGGCGGCCCCGTCGTTGAAGCCGGAGACATTGATCAGCTGGTAGACAAGCTGCGCCTGCGGTTCGAGCAGCCAGTTGTTGCCGAGGTCGAAGGGATAACCGCCTTCGAGTGACGCAGCCAGGCCGAAGGCGTCGGTGTTGCCTGCCCGCAGGCCGCGATCGGCACTCATTTCCATATCGTACCAGGTCGCCTGGACAACGCCGTCGAGATAGGCGTTGTTCTCCCAAAACCGCGTCCAGTAGCCGCCGACGCTGAAGGCGGTGAAGTCGTCGCTGCCGCCAGCGAAGCTGCGGCCGAGCAGGCTGTGCTCGACATCGGCGCTGGCGCGGCCAAGCGCAAAATAGACACCGGCATTGTCGCGCTTGCCGTCTGCATATTCCTTGCGGTGCAGGTCGAGCCCGAACTGCAAGGCGCCGTAGGAATAGTCAAAGGCCGGACCTTCGCTGCCATAGATGCCGACCGGATCGCCGTCGCGGTGGCCCCATTGGCCGATCACCCGGCCCCAGGCACCGTCAGGCTGGTTGTCGCGGCCGGGGCTGAGCAGCTGGGCATCGCCGCCCATGCGTTCATGCAAGGTGCTGATGAGCCCACGGCCATAGATCGCGGCGGCAACCGGCATCGCTGCATAAAGCGAGACCTCCTGGCGGTAATGTGGCTCCAGCGGCTGACACGCTGAAGCGGCTGGGGCCAAGGTGCAATCGAGTTCGGAGCGCAGATACCAGTTTTCCGGCCCCGAGCCGTCGACGCTTGCGCGGTAGAGCGTGTATTCGTAAGGGCCGGCGACGGCCGGCCGGCCGAGCGCGAAGGCACCTGATGCGGTGGTTCCGCCATTGACAGTATCGACCACCAGGATGCCATTGGCGACGGTGAGGTCGCCAAGACCGCCGGCATTGGTGATCACCAGCTTGCTTGTGCCGCTCGCGCTGCCACCGTCGATCACCAGCCTGTCGGACGGCGAGCCGTCGGCGTTGAGATGGGTGTTGAGCCCGATCGCGCCACCCTCGCCGACATAGTTGACGACCGTCAGCGTCTTGTAGCTCGCAAGCTGCGCCAGGTCGCCGGTGGGTGTTGAAAACTGGATCAGGCTTGGGTCGTTGACCAGATTGGTCAGATTGGACGATCCCGTCATGTTCCAGGTGCTGTCGACCAGCGTCAGGTTCGAGGTGCTGCCAGGATCGGTCAACGCCGCCCCCGTCAGGGTCGAGTTGGTGGCCACGATGTTGGCGACAGCGGGATCGGTGCCAGCATAAACGGTAGAGGCTCGCGGCGAGATTCCCAGTTCGCCGATCCCATCGGGCGAGCCGAGCACAGGGGTGGCGAGCAGGCCGCGACGTGCGGTGGCGGCGAAGTCATCCGCAGCCCCTACCCGCAGCCAAAGGTTGCCGCCCGAAACGGTGCTGTTGGTGAGGCCGATGTTGGCACCACCGCCGGCCACGGCAATCGTCGGCGCCGCAGTGCTGGTGAGCGCGCTGCCGGCATAGGTGGCCGTGGCCGTGCTGCCTGCTGCCGCCGTAGTGAAAAGCGCGGACGCGTCGGCCGCCCCAGGCGATACGGTTGCGCCACTCGCCACAAGCGTGCCGTCGCCGGTCAACAGCGTTCCATGGGCGCCGCCGCCTGACGTCACGACGCGGACGCCGGTCAGCGAGATGACGCTTCCCGCACCATCGGCCTCCGATCCGTGCGCGGAAAGGCCCTGGGTCGTGATGCTGCCGTTCGACAACGAGACGAGACCGCCGCCAAAGGCATGGGCGCCGACGGCATCGGCACCAGCGGTCGAGACGGTGAGGTTGCTCGCCGTGGTTTGCCCCCCGACGCCACTCGCGCCCAGGCCGAGCGCGCCCGCGCCCAGGGTCGAGACGCTGCCGCCATTGTATTCGATTGTCCCCAGGGCGGCGTAGGCGCCATATCCGCTATCGCCGGTGGTCGTGATCACGACACCGGTGCCGCTCACAAACGAACCTGCGCCGCTGCTGAAGATGCCGAGAGCCACCGCGCCCGACGTGTCGACAGTGACATTGTTGGCGATGATGGCTCCGCCGGTGCCCGTCTGCAGACCGTAGCCGTTGGCACCGCTGGTGGTGACCTTGGTATTGGTCGCTGTCGTCCGTGACCCCGCCGAGCTGGCCCGCACGGCAACGCCGAAGCCACCCTCGGTCACGATCTCGCTGTTGGTGACGGTCAATTGGCCGGTGAGGAACGAGCTCACGCCATAGGCGCCATAGGACGAGCCGCCAACAACGAGAGGCGCCGCTGTTGTGTGGATCCGCACATTGTCGAGACCGATGACGCCACCTTGGTAGGCGTAGGCGCCAAGGCCAACTTGCCCGGACGTGGTGATAGCGCCGTTGCTGAAGGTGATGCTGGTGCCGGTGCCGTTGGCGAGGAGACCATAGGCGCCGCCCACAATCGTTCCGGAAACGCTCGCTCCACCTGTTGTGGTCACGGTCGCGCCAACCGCTGTGATCAGGCTGCCGTTGCCTTCGCTGCGTAGTCCGTTGGCATCCACACCGGCCGTCGTCACCGAGGTTCCCGTCTGAAGGTCGACCTTGCCGCCATTGAGGGCATAGGCGCCGTAGGCGTTGGCGAGACTTGTGGACATCACCGTGCCTTTGACGGTGACCAGCGAGCCTGTGCCGGTCGCCTGCACACCGTAGCCGCCCTGGCCAAGGGTGGTGACGCTGCCGCCGTTGAGGGTGATGAAACCGCCTGCGGAGGCGACCCCGCCAGCACTATTGGGGCCACGCGCAGTGATGTTGCTGCCGGTCAAGGTGACGCTGCTGCCATTCGCGGAGGCGATGCCGTGTGACTGGGAGCCGCGCGTTTCGATGGTGAGATTGGTGCCGGTGATTGTGCCGACATCGGCTGACAGTGCATTGGCGAGAGAGCCAGTGGTCCTCATCAAGGCGATGTTGCTCAGCGACATCGTGCCGCCGCCCTCGACGCGGGCGACGAAAGCACGGTCGCCCGCCGTGGTCAGGCTCGTGAAGCCGCTGGCGGTCAGCAGGCTGGGGGTGCCACCGCTCGATCCTTGCGAGAGCAGGATGTAGCCGTTACCGCCGAAGAAGGTCGTCGAATAGGTCGGCCCGGGATAGGTGCCGTTCGGGACAGTCACCTGGGCGCCACCCGAAGCGGTGATCGGCAACGTTTGCGCAGATGCAGCACCCGTCCCGACCAGGAGCACCGCTGCGCCCGTTGTGGCGAGCAAGGCAAGTGCGGTTGTTTTGGAGAGCCGGTCGGCTGCTCGCCAAGAGGCGGAACATGCAGGCAAAAGATCCAGGCTCACGACTCACCTCTATCGCTTCACCCATTCCCCTAGGTAATGATGGACGCTAAGCTTGGGTTTCCGCAAGGTAATTTCTACCTGGACGGGTGATGGACCTGGCCAAGTGTTGCATTAAACCCGCAATACAGGCGAGCCGGCCTCGTGCTGTCAGATCATTTCCAGCGGGCGCTTGCGGGCCGGCGGCGGGAAGAGACGGTCGAGCTCGGCCAGATCGGCCGCAGTCAGTTCGATGTCGCGCGCGGCGGCGTTCTGCCTGACATGATCGAGCCGCGTTGCCTTGGGGATGGCGATCACGCCCGGCTGCGCCATGACCCAGGCAAGGGCGATCTGCGCGGCAGTGGCATCGTGGCGGGCGGCGATGGCGGCAAGGCCCTTGTTGTCGGCCAGCGCACCCTGCTCCACCGGCGAATAGGCCATGATCGGCATACCACCGGCGCGGCACAAGGGCATGAGGTCGAACTCGATGCCGCGACGCGTCAGATTGTAGAGCACCTGATTGGTCTGGGCGTTGTTGCCCGCAGACAGGCGGCCGATTTCCTCCATGTCGTCGGTGTCGAAATTGCTGACGCCCCAATGGCGGATCTTGCCCGACTGGCGCAGCTCCTCGAACACGGCGATGGTTTCCGACAACGGCACGCCGCCGCGCCAGTGCAGCAAATAGAGGTCGATGCGGTCGGTGCGCAGGCGCTTGAGGCTCGCCTCGCAAGCCCTGACGACGCCATTGCGCGAGGCGTTGGACGGCAGCACCTTGGAAACGAGGAACACCTCGTCGCGGCGCCCGGTGATGGCCTCGCCCACCAGTTTTTCGGCACCGCCGCTGCCATACATCTCGGCGGTGTCGATCAGCGTGACGCCGAGATCGAGCCCGAGCCGGAGGGCAGCGATTTCGTCGGCCGCACGGTTGCGGTCCTCGCCCATCATCCAGGTGCCCTGGCCGAGCACGGGAACGACTTCACCTGAGGCAAGTGTCGTGGTTCTGGACGGTGAAGAGGCTTTGGATGATGAAGGCATGGCGGGCTCCGATCCGGTTTCCGCCCTTATCTCACTTCGCCGGGTTCGCGGCCAGCCAGGCTTCCATCTGCTTGATCTCGGCCTCCTGGGCGGAGACGACCTCTTCGGCGAGCTTGCGCATCTCGGGGTTCTTGCCGTGTTCGAGCAGGACCTTGGCCATGTCGATGGCCGCCTGGTGATGCGGGATCATGCCACGGGCGAAGTCGACATCGGCATCGCCGGAATATTCGACGGCCATCATCGCCGTGTGCATCTTGTCCATCGCCGCCTTGTAGGCCTCGGTGGCAGCGCTGTTGGCGGCAGGTGCCGCCATATGGGCGCTATGGTCCATGGTCTGGGCCGGTGCTGTTTCAAGCAGAACCGCAACCAGCATGCCGGCCGCCATCAGGCCGAGCACGATCTTCTTCATCCAGTTCATCCAAAATTCCTTGTTCTTGTAACGAGGTTCAGAGCTTGAGGGCTCTGAGCCGCAGCGCGTTGGCAATGACCGACACCGACGACAGGCTCATCGCGGCGGCGGCAATCATCGGCGACAAAAGCGTGCCGAGGACCGGATATAGGACACCGGCGGCCACGGGAACACCCAGGACGTTGTAGATGAAGGCGAAGAACAGGTTCTGCTTGATGTTGCCGATGGTCGCCTGGGCCAGCCTGCGGGCGCGAACGATGCCGCCCAAATCGCCCTTGAGCAGCGTGATGCCGGCACTTTCCATCGCCACGTCAGCCCCCGTGCCCATGGCGATGCCGACATCGGCAGCGGCCAAAGCGGGCGCATCGTTGACGCCGTCGCCGGCCATGGCAACGCTCTCGCCCTTGGCACGCAGCTCGTCGACCAGCGCCTTCTTGCTCTCGGGCAACATGTCGGCGCGGACTTCGTCGATGCCAAGCTTCTGGGCCACCGCCTTGGCGGTGCGTCCGTTATCGCCGGTCGCCATGATGATCTTGAGGCCGAGACCGTGCAGGGTGCGGATCGCCTCGGCCGCCGTCGCCTTGATCGGATCGGCGACAGCAACGATACCGGCCGGCTTGCCATCGACGGCGACGAACATGGCGGTCTTGCCATCGCCGCGCAGGGCATCGGCGCTGGCTGCAAGCTCCGCCGTGCCGAGGCCGAGGTCGGCCATCATCGCGGCATTGCCGAGCGCGACCTTGCGGCCGGAGACGGTGCCTGACACACCCTTGCCGGTGATGGATTCAAAGTCCTTCGCGTCGGGCACGGCCACACCGCGCTTGGCCGCACCGTCGACGATGGCTTCGGCGAGCGGGTGTTCGGAGCCCTTTTCGAGGCCGGCGGCGAGCGACAACAGTTCGTCCTCCGCGATGCCCTTGGCGGCGACCACGTCGGTCAATTGCGGCCGGCCCTCGGTCAGCGTGCCGGTCTTGTCGACAATGAGGGTGGTGACCTTGGAGAAACGCTCAAGTGCTTCGGCATCCTTGATCAAAACGCCAGCCTGGGCACCTCGGCCGGTGGCCGTCATCACCGACATCGGCGTGGCGAGGCCGAGCGCGCAAGGACAGGCGATGATCAGCACCGAGACCGCCGAAACGATGGCGAAGACCATGCTCGGCTCGGGGCCGATCAGCGCCCAGACGATGAAGGCGGCGATGGCGATCAGCACCACCGCCGGCACGAAGTAGAACGAGACGCGGTCAGCGAGGCCCTGGATGGGCGCGCGGCTGCGCTGGGCCTTGGCGACCATCTCGACGATCTGCGACAGCACCGTGTCGGCACCGACCTTGTCGGCGCGCATGATCAGCGAGCCGTTCTTGTTGAGCGTGCCGCCGGTCAGCCTTTCGCCCTCGACCTTTTCGACCGGGACCGGCTCGCCTGATATCATCGATTCGTTGACCGAAGAGCGGCCTTCCAGCACGATGCCGTCGACCGGGATGGCATCGCCGGGCCGGATACGCAGGCGGTCGCCGCTGACGACTTGTTCCAGTGGCACTTCGCTTTCCGAACCGTCATCGGCGATACGGCGCGCGGTCTTGGGGGCGAGGTCGAGCAAGGCACGAATGGCCGAGCCGGTGCGCTCGCGGGCCCTGAGCTCCAGCACCTGGCCCAAGAAGACCAGCGCGACGATGACAGCAGCCGCCTCGAAATAGACCGGCACCGAGCCGCCATGGCCACGGAACTGGTGCGGGAACAGATCGGGGAAGAGCGTGGCGACAACGCTGTAGATGTAGGCAGCGCCGACACCGAGCGAGATCAGCGTCCACATGTTGGGGCTGCGGTTGAGGACAGACTCCCAGCCGCGATGGAAAAACGGCAACGCTGCCCACAGCACGACAGGCGTCGCGAGCACAAGCTCGAGCCAGACGGCAGTCCGTTCGCCGATCCACTCGCGCACCGGCAGGCCGACCATCGGCCCCATGGTGATGATCAGAAGCGGGATCGACAGGACCGCGCTGACCCAGAAACGGCGCGTGAAATCGACGAGCTCGGGGCTCGGCCCCTCGTCGCCGGTCGGCATGACAGGTTCCAGCGCCATGCCGCAGATCGGGCAGGAGCCGGGCTTGTCGCGGATGATCTCGGGATGCATCGGGCAGGTGTATTGCGAGCCCTTTGGCGCCGGTGCTGCGGCCGGCTTGTCGCCCAGGTATTTTGCCGGCTCGGCGGTGAACTTGCCCTCGCAGCTTGAGGAGCAGAAATAGTAGCCCGCTCCCTCATGCTTGAGGAAATGCCTGGCGCTGTCGCGGGCGACATCCATGCCGCAGACCGGATCGGTGGCGCTGATGAACTTTTCCGGATCCTTGGCGAATTTGTCGCGGCAAGAAGCACTGCAGAAATGAAACAGGTGGCCCTTATGTTCGAGCGTCGGCTTGCCGGCGGCCGGATCGACAATCATGCCGCAGACGGGGTCGCGAACCACTGTTTCGGGCGCGGCGGGCGTCTTTTCCGGATGATGATGGTGGGCGTGCTTATCATTCATTGGTCAAAATCCACGCTTCTTGAAAGAATCAGACATAGAGGTTCCACTAGGTGGAAGGTCAATGCGAAATGCCCCTGGAGGCGTGGCTGTTCTCACCACCATACCCATGGCAAAAAATTCGCGCTATAGACGCCGCCACAAGGGCAAGGCCAGCCGAGGCAGATGACGAAAATCCCGCTTAAGCTCGAACAGCTGATCGACGCTGACGAACTGCGCCGCCAACTGACGGCGTTGACCAGCGCCACGGGTGGCGACGGCGCCGATCCCGCCTTGCGCGCCAAGGCCTTGCTGCTGTTCAAGGAACAGGTCGCTGCCGGCAAGGCCGTCGCCGAAAAGATGCTGATGGAAGACAGCGGCGGCACCGCCTGCGCGACGCGCATCTCGCACCTGATGGATGAGATCATCCGCGTCCTCTACGATTTCGCCGTCACCCATGTTTACCGGGCCCAAAACCCGTCTTCGGCCGAACGCATGGCGGTGGTGGCGGTCGGCGGCTATGGCCGGGGCACGCTTGCGCCGGGATCCGACATCGACCTTTTGTTCCTGCTTCCCTACAAGCAGACGCCGTGGGGCGAGCAGATTGTCGAATACATGCTCTACATGCTGTGGGACATGGGGCTGAAGGTCGGCCACGCCACCCGCAACATTGATGAATGCCTGAGGCTTGCGCGCGGCGACATCACCATCCGTACGGCGATCCTCGAAGCGCGTTTCGTGTGGGGCGAAGAGGCGCTTTGCGACGAGCTGATCGAGCGCTTCGACAAGGAACTGGTGAAGGACACCGGCGCCGAGTTCGTCCAGGCCAAGCTCGCCGAGCGCGACGCCCGCCACGCCAAGGCTGGCGAAAGCCGCTATCTTGTCGAGCCCAACATCAAGGATGGCAAGGGCGGCCAGCGCGACCTGCAGACGCTGTTTTGGATCGGCAAATATTACTACCGCGTGCGCACCGGCGCCGAGCTGATCGACAAGGGCGTGTTCACCGAAGGCGAATATGGCCAGTTCGTCGAGGCCGAGGATTTCTTGTGGGCGGTGCGCTGCCACATGCATTTCCTGACCGGCAAGCCGGAAGAGCGGCTGCATTTCGACATCCAGCGCGAGATCGCCGAGCGACTGGGCTACACCAATCAGCCAGGGCTGTCGGCCGTCGAGCGCTTCATGAAGGACTACTTCCTCGTCGCCAAGGAAGTCGGCGACCTGACCCGCATCTTCTGTGCTGCGCTCGAAGAAGAGCAGGTCAAGGACGTGCCGGGCTTCAACCGGTTCCTGCAGGGCTTTTCCAGGCGTCGGCGCAAGCTTGCCGGCACCAGCGATTTCATCATCGACAACCACCGTATCACGGTTGCCGACGACAAGGTGTTCGAGCGCGACCCGGTCAACATGGTGCGTTTCTTCTGGTTCGCCGACCGGCACGGGCTGGAGCTGCATCCCAACGCGCTGAAGCTTCTGACCCGCTCGCTCGGGCTTGTCGACCGCAGCCTCAGGCGCAATGCCGAGGCCAACCGGCTGTTCCTCGACGTGCTGACCTCGGACCGCAACCCCGAGCTCAACCTCAGGCGGATGAACGAGGCCGGGCTGCTCGGGCGGCTGATCCCCGATTTCGGCAAGATCGTCGCGATGATGCAGTTTTCGATGTATCACCACTATACGGTGGACGAGCATCTGCTGCGCTGCATCGGCGTGTTGTCGGAGATCGAGCATGGCGACGGCGCCAAGATCCACCCGCTCAGCCACTCGCTGATCGGCGGCATCAAGAAGCAGCGCGAGGCGCTTTATGTCGCCGTGCTTTTGCACGACATCGCCAAGGGCCGGCCGGAAGACCATTCGGAAGCCGGCGCCAGGATCGCGCGGCGGGTCTGCCCGCATATGGGCCTGTCGCCCACCGACACCGAGACGGTCGCCTGGCTGGTCGAGAACCATCTGGTCATGTCGATGACGGCACAGACGCGCGACCTCAACGACCGCAAGACGATCGACGATTTCGCAACCGTCGTGCAGTCGGTCGAGCGGCTGAAGCTGCTGCTGATCCTGACCGTCTGCGACATTCGCGGCGTCGGCCCCGGCGTGTGGAACGGCTGGAAGGGCCAGCTCTTGCGCACGCTCTATTACGAGACCGAGCTTTTGCTGACCGGCGGTTTTTCCGAGCTGTCGCGGGCCGAGCGGACGGCTGCGGCGCGCGAGACACTGGCGGCAGCCCTTGCCGACTGGCCGGACGAGCTGCGCCAGAAATACGTCAAGCTGCACTATGACGCCTATCTGCTGACCGTCGATTTCGAAGACCAGAAGCGTCACGCCGAATTCATTCGCGCCGCCGACGAGGCCGGCAAGCAGCTGTCGACCATGGTCAGGACGCACGAATTCGAGGCGGTGACCGAGATCACCGTGCTGGCGCAGGACCATCCCCGCCTGCTGTCGGTGATCGCCGGTGCCTGTGCCGCAGCCGGCGGCAACATCGTCGACGCGCAGATCTTCACCACCGTCGACGGGCGCGCGCTCGACATCATCCTGATCAGCCGCGAATTCGACCGCGACGAAGACGAGCGGCGCCGAGCCGAGCGCGTCGGCCAGCTGATCGAGGATGTGCTGTCGGGCCGCGCCTGGCTGCCGGAGATGATCGCCAAGCGCGCCAAGCCCAAGCGCGGCCAAAAGACCTTCCGCATCCAGCCGCGCGCCGAGATCCGCAACGCTTTGTCGAACCGATTTTCGGTGATCGAGGTCGAGGGCCTCGACCGCCCCGGCTTCCTGTCGGAGATCACCGGCGCGCTGTCGGACCTGTCGCTCGACATCGCTTCCGCGCACATCACCACCTTTGGCGAGAAGGTGATCGACACGTTCTACGTCACCGACCTGACCGGCCAGAAGATCGACAACCCGACAAGGCTCGAAAACATTCGCAAAAGGCTGATCGCCACGCTCGATGGTCCCGCCACCGAGCGTATCAAGGCCAAGGCGGCAGCAGCCGAATGATGACTGCCATTGTCCCGCCCAAATCCGCAAGGCATCGTCGCACCCCATGTCACTGATCAAGAAATTCGCGACCGTTGCGTCGGGCACGCTGATGAGCCGCGTGCTGGGTTTTGCGCGCGAGATGCTGATGGCGGCAGCGCTTGGCACCGGGCCGGTGGCCGACGCCTTTTATGCCGCGTTCCAGTTTCCCAACACCTTCCGTAGGCTGTTTGCCGAAGGCGCGTTCAACGCCGCCTTCGTGCCCTTGTTCGCCAAAGAGATCGAGGCCAACGGCGTCGAGGGCGCCAAGCGCTTTTCGGAGGAAGTGTTCGGCGTCCTGTTTTCGGCACTTCTGGTGCTGACCATTGCCATGGAACTGGCGATGCCGCTGATCGTGCGCTTCATCGTGGCCCCCGGTTTCATCGACAACCCGGAGAAATACGACCTGACGGTGGCGCTGGCGACCATCATGTTCCCCTATCTCATCTGCATGTCGCTGGCGGCAATGATGAGCGGCATGCTGAATTCGCTGCGCCGCTATTTCGCGGCGGCGATCGCGCCGGTTTTCCTCAACATCATCCTCGTCGGCGTACTGGCCAATGCCTGGTATCGCGGCCATGACGGGCTGGCGGTGGGCTATGCACTCGCCTGGGGCGTGCTGGCGGCAGGGCTCGTGCAGCTCGTCATCGTCTGGATCGCGGTGCGCCATGCCGGCATATCGATCGGTTTCCGCCGGCCCAAGCTGACGCCGAACGTCAAGCGCCTTTTATGGCTCGCGCTGCCGGCGGCGATCACCGGTGGCATCACCCAGATCAACACGCTGATCGGCACGGCCATTGCCTCGGGGCAGGAAAGTGCCGTGTCCTCGCTCAACCTCGCCGACCGGGTCTATCAGCTGCCGCTCGGCGTTGTCGGTGTCGCTGTCGCCATCGTCTTGTTGCCGGAACTGTCGCGGGCGCTGAAGTCGGGCAATCTCATCGAGGCCGCCAATCTGCAGAACCGCTCGGTCGAGTTCACCTTGTTCCTGACCTTGCCGGCGGCAGCGGCGCTGCTGGTCATCTCCGAGCCGATCGTGCGCGTGCTCTACGAACGCGGCGCGTTCGCCGCCTCCAACAGCACGCCCGTGGTGTCGGCGATCCTTGCCATATTCGGCCTTGGCCTGCCGGCCTTCGTGCTGATCAAGGCATTCACGCCGGGCTTCTTCGCCCGCGAGGACACGCGCACGCCGATGTACTTCGCCGCCATATCCGTGGCGGTCAACATTTCGGTGGCGCTGACGCTGTTTCCCTCCTGGGGTGCGCCCGGCATTGCCGCCGCATCAGCGATCGCCGGCTGGGTCAACGCGGCGATGCTGCTGGGAACCTTGATCTGGCGCGGACAGTGGGACCGCGATGCCGCCCTTTTGAAGCGCATCCCGCGCCTCGTCATCGCCGCCGCCGTCATGGCAGCAGGCCTGTGGTTCGCCGCCCGCGAGGCCGAGCAGTGGCTCGGTTCGGCGGCACCGTTTTACACCCAGGCCGCAGCGCTTGCCGTTCTGGTGACCGGTGCGATGATCGTCTATTTCGCCATCGCCTTCGGCATCGGCGGCGCGGACACCGGCATGATCAGGCGCAACATCAAGCGCAACCGTGCGAACGCCGCAGCCACGGCTGTCGAACCCGATTGAATTGCCCCGCCTTGCTTTGGCTGATTTCTTAAGATTTCACAGTCAATAAGTTCGACGGGTGCAATATTGGCCTATGATCAGCTTCAGTTGAGCATAGTGCAGGGGAACGGGGTGCGGACCCGGTGCAGCAGAACATGAGGCTTCACTACATCGACTGGCTGCGGGTCTCAGCCTTTGCCATCCTGATCGTCTATCACTCTTCGGTCGCCTTCTTTCCCGACCTGTCCTGGCTGATCAGCAGCCCGGAACGCAGCCCAGAGCTCTCGCTGGTGATGATGTTTCCACGCGCCTGGCGGCTGGCGCTTTTGTTTTTCGTCTCCGGCATGGGCACCTGGTTCGCCTTCCGCTCGGAAACCGGGCTCGCCTTCCTGCGCGGGCGTTTTATCAGGCTGTTCCTGCCGCTGATCTTCGCCATGTGCGTGATCATCGTGCCGCAGGTCTGGTACGAGCGCCTGCTTGAGGGCCGCTTCGACGGCTCGCTGATGGAATTCTGGGTGTTCAACTACTTCACCGAGGGCCGCTACCCCACCGGCAATTTCTCCTGGGCGCATATGTGGTTCGTCGCCTACCTGCTGGTCATGACGGCGGTATGCTACCCGGTCTTCCTGGCGATGATCGACCCCAGGATGCGCGCGGTGACGGACTGGTTCGAGCGCACGGCGCGTTCGCCCGCCATCTATCTGCTCGTTTTATTGCCGCTTGTGCTGCATCTCGCGCTGTCGCCGATTTTCCCGCGCCAGACCAACGTGCTCTACAATGACGGCGCCTGGTTTGCCGCTTATGCCAGCTGGTTCGGCCTCGGCTTCCTCATCGCCAAGCACCATCAGGCGGTGATCGGCGGGATCATTGGCCGGCGCTGGTGGAGTGCTGTGGCAGCTGCCGTTCTCACGGCCGGTCTCTACCGCTATGCCTGGGTCGACGAGGTCAACGGCATCGGCGGCGAGCATGGCGGCATGTCGATGACGCTCTACAAGACGCTGTCGTTTACACTCGCCTGGTGCGTGATCCTGACCGCTGTGGGCTTTGCAGCCCGCTACGCCAATCGCCCGAGCAAGGCGCTTACCTGGCTCAACGCCAAGATCTTCCCGCTCTACATCGCCCACCAGACGTTCGTCGTGATGGCGCTGTATTACGTGCTGCCTCTGTCCCTGCCCCTGATGGCCAAGTTCGCACTGGTCGTCGCCGTCACGACTTTCTGGTCGCTGGTCTTCGCCGTCCTCGCCGACATGCTGCCCGCGCCTTACCGGACGCTGGTGGGCCTGCCGGACAGGAAGAAACTACGGGCTGCAAGCCAGCAGGCAGCGGCACAGGTCTAGAACCTTGCTCGACCTGACGCCCAAGCAAGCGTTGCCTACTTTAGCGTTGCCTTCGGCATCGACTAGACAGATACAGGGCCAACGTTGCGAGGCGCGGCGGGGAATGGGATTGCGCCCAGGCGCAATTGGGGAAGGACATACACGATGAGACTACCGCTGGGATGCGTCATTCGCGACCTGACGACGCATAGCGACCAACGCGGCGATCTGACGGAAATCTTCCGGCAGAATTGGGATGCAGGCATCGAACCGGTGCAGTGGAACTTCGTGCGCAGTCAAGCCAACGTGATGCGCGGCGTGCATGTCCATGTCGTCCATTCCGATTACCTTGTCTGCCTGGATGGTACCTTGGTGCTTGCCCTTGCGGATATCCGGCCGGAATCGCCAACGCATGGCATGGCAACGACGGTGACGCTCAAAGGATCGAAGATGCAGGCGGCGCTCATCCCGCCAGGCGTTGCGCATGGCTTCCATTTCCCGGAGGCTTCCAGCCTGTGCTATTCGGTCTCGCACTACTGGAACACGCTAGACGAGATTGGTTGCCGCTGGGACGACCCCTCGCTAGGCCTTGATTGGCAGGTTTGCGATCCAGCACTTTCACCTCGCGATACGACCGCGGGCAGTGCCGCAGAGATGACGCGGCAATACCTTGCGGCGCGCGAGCAGCTGAGGGCTGGCCGTGACTGACACGCCGCATGTCGGACTGATCGGCTGTGGTGGCTGGGGCAAGCTGATCCTGCGCGACCTGAAGGCGCTGGGCGCACGGGTTACATGCGTGGCACCGGGCGAAAAATCGCGGACCAACGCCAAGGCAAACGGCGCCGACGCGATCGTCTCGACGCTGGCCGAACTTCCCGAGGTCGAGGGCGCCGTCGTCGCCACGTCAAGCGACAGCCATGGCGAGGTTTTGCTTGGCCTTTTGCCGCGCAACATTCCGCTGTTCGTCGAAAAGCCGCTGACCTCCGATCTTGCAACCGCCGAGCTGCTTGCCAAGACGGCTCCCAGTCGTATCTTTGTGATGGACAAATGGCGCTATCACGGCGGCATCGAGCGCATCGCGCAATACGCGAAGAGCGGCGAAATCGGCGATGTTCTGGGATTGAGACTCTACAGGCTCGGCTGGTCGATGACCCATAACGAGATCGACCCGATCTGGAACCTGTTGCCGCATGACCTGTCGATCTGCCTGCACATTTTAGGCGATGTGCCGCCGGTCGAAACGGCATTCGCCGACAGTCTCGGCCCGGCCTCGAGCGGTCTCGTGGCCTTGCTCGGTCGTCCTGGCGGACCGCGTGTGGTCATCGAAACCTCGGCTCATCATCCCGTCAATCGCCGGTCGGTGATCCTGGCCTGCAGCGGCGGCACGGTGACGCTGAACGCGAGCCTCGACGAGCACCTGATCCTTCGGCAAGGCAGTCCGGACAATCTCGATGCTCCCGAGATCAAGGTGCCGTTCGAAAACGACATGCCGCTGAAGGCCGAACTTGCGGTGTTCCTGCGCCATCTGCGCGGCGGGCCAGCGCCGATGAGCTCGGTTGCCGAAGGCGCCCTGATCGTCGAGCGGATCTGCGAAATCCGGCGCAAGGCGGGGCTGCCGGCGTGAGGTGGAAGCCATCTGCGACCATCCTGATGCCGACGCACGATCATGCGCATCTGATCGGCTATTCGCTGCGTTGCGTCCAGGAGCAGACATATACCAATTTCGAACTGTTCGTGATCGGCGACGGTGCGTCGGCGGAAACGCGGGATATCGTCGAGGCCGTTGCGCGAAAAGACCGGCGTATCCGCTATTTCGATTTCCCGAAGGGACAACGCCACGGCGAGGCGCACAGGCATCTCGCTTTGCAGCAAGCGCGCGGCGAGATCGTCGCTTATTGCGGCGACGACGATCTTTGGTTGCGCAATCACCTCGCGAGGCTGGCCAAGCTGCTCAAGGAATGTGATTTCGGGCACATGGTGCAGATCAATGTGCATGACCGAAACGAGTTTGTCGTTTATGGCGGAAGCTTCGCCGAACCCGACTGCTGGCGCAAGGTGCGGGACGGCGAGACCGGCTTTTTCGGACTGACGGTCGGTGGCCACCGGATGAGTGCGTATCGCGCACTGCCCACAGGCTGGAGTCCGGCGCCGCCGGATATTCCCACCGACCAGTTCATGTGGCGGAAGTTCCTGCGCCAGCCCGGTTTGCGTTTCGGCACCGGCCTGGAGGCCACGTCAATCCACATCGCATCGCCATTGCGGACGAACTGGACGGCCGAGCAGCGGGTCGCCGAGCTGCGCGACCTGTTCGAACGCCGCGACACCCCAGAGCTGCGCACAGAACTCGAAGACGCCATCGGCAAGGCACACGAAGGATGGACGGCGCCCGCCGCCGAACCCGCGCTGCGACGCCTCGCCGGCGCAATGATGCAGCGGAGCATGAAGATCGCGAGAGGGGTGCGGTACTGGCGACCCTCTTGATCGGGCCCACGCCATCGTTCATAAGCGCCACTCGAATTTCGCCGCGCGCGAAACGGCCCTCCACAAGCCACGGGATCAATCATGACCGCCTTCAAACCGCTTATCTTCTCCGGCGTCCAGCCAACCGGAAATCTCCATCTCGGCAACTATCTCGGCGCCATCCGCAAGTTCGTCGCCCTGCAGGAAACCAACGAGTGCATCTATTGCGTCGTCGACCTGCACTCGCTGACCGCCCAGCTCGTCCATGACGATCTTCAGGGACAGACGCGCTCGATCACCGCGGCCTTCCTGGCCGCCGGCATCGACCCGACCAAGCACATTGTCTTCAACCAGGCGCGCGTGCTGCAGCATGCCGAGCTTGCCTGGATCTTCAATTGCGTGGCGCGCATCGGTTGGATGAACCGGATGACGCAATTCAAGGACAAGGCCGGCAAGGACCGTGAGAACGCTTCGCTCGGCCTGCTCGCCTATCCGAGCCTGATGGCGGCCGACATCCTTGTCTACCGCGCCACCCATGTGCCTGTCGGCGACGACCAGAAGCAGCACCTGGAACTGACGCGCGACATTGCCCAGAAGTTCAACAACGACTTTTCCGCCCGTATCGCCGATCTCGGCATCGGCGTGGAGATGCAGGTGGGCGAAGAGACGGTCAACGGCTACTTCCCGATCACCGAGCCGATCATCGGCGGGCCTGCGGCGCGCATCATGTCGCTGCGCGACGGCTCGAAGAAGATGTCGAAGTCGGACCCCTCCGACCTGTCGCGCATCAACCTGACCGACGATGCCGACACGATCTCGAAGAAGATCCGCAAGGCCAAGACCGACCCTGCGCCGCTGCCGAGCGAGCTCGACGGCCTCAAGGAGCGTCCCGAGGCGGAAAACCTCGTCGGCATCTATGCCGGCCTTGCCGACATCTCCAAGGAAGAGGTGCTGCGCCAGTTTGCCGGCCAGCAATTCTCGGTGTTCAAGCCCGCGCTTGCCGACCTCGCTGTCGACAAGCTCGCGCCGATCGCCGGCGAGATGCGCCGCCTGATGGCCGATCCCGGCCATATCGACGCCGTGCTCCGCGACGGTGGCGACCGTGCGCGCGTCCTTGCCGAAGGCACCATGAAGGACGTACGCAACATCATCGGCCTGCTCGGCGACTGAAAAACATCGGCGCCAGGCTGCTTGCGGGCAGCCGGCGCCGGTGGCAGATTGAAGATCAAAACGTCGCGCAGCAGGGTAGGAAATGGTCTCCAAACGCCTCAGCAAGGAAGCCGGCCATCGGCGCAAATTCCTGGCGATCATCGACGATACGCCGGAATGCGAACGGGCCGTCGCCTACGCTTCCAAGCGCGCCAGGAGCACAAGCGGCGTTCTGGTGCTGCTCTACGTCATCGAGCCCGACGACTTCCAGCATTGGCTGGGCGTCGAAAAGATCATGCGCGAGGAAGCGACCGCCACCGCCAATGCCGCACTCGACACGCATGCGTCCAAGGTGCGCGAGACACTGGGCATCGAGCCCGAACTGGTGGTGCGCGAAGGCCGCCCGGCCGACGAAATCCACAAGCTGATTGAAGACGACCAGGATATCGCTATCCTGGTGCTGGCCGCAGGTGCCGGCAAGGAAGGCCCTGGGCCGCTGGTCGCCTCGATCGCCGGCAAGGGTGCCGCCTTCCCGATCCCGGTGACGGTGGTGCCGCAGAACCTGTCCGACGAAGAAATCGACAGCCTGGCCTGACGCGCAGGCGCAACATATTGGCGCGGAGGCGCGCCAGCGGCTTGAATGTCGGCCGTGTAAAGCCTAATTAGAACTATTCCAAACTGACAACCCGCGCGCGCGGGCACGGAGACACGTCATGTTCATCCAGACCGAAGCGACCCCCAATCCGGCGACGCTGAAGTTCCTGCCGGGCAAGGAGGTTTTGCTCGAAGGCACGGCCGATTTCCGCGATGCCGACAGCGCGCGTGCGGCGTCGCCGCTTGCCGGGCGGCTGTTCGACATTCCGGGCGTCACCGGCGTGTTCTTCGGCTACGACTT
This sequence comes from Aminobacter sp. GW821-FHT11F06, assembly GCF_058808215.1. Classification (NCBI taxonomy): domain Bacteria; kingdom Pseudomonadati; phylum Pseudomonadota; class Alphaproteobacteria; order Hyphomicrobiales; family Phyllobacteriaceae; genus Aminobacter; species Aminobacter sp. GW821-FHT11F06. Next base: position 634,290 of record NZ_JBXARL010000002.1, read on the forward strand.
CATCACCGTTTCCAAGGACGGCCCGGACTGGCAGCACCTGAAGCCGGCGATCCTCGGCTCGATCATGGAACACTTCATGTCGGGCGCGCCTGTCATGGCCGGCCAGGCTGCCGGTGGTGGCGGCCATCATGACGACCAGAACGAATTCTTCGACCAGGCCGACGCAGAGATCGTGGTTACGATCAAGGAACTGCTCGACACCCGCGTGCGCCCGGCTGTTGCCCAGGACGGCGGCGACATCACGTTCCGTGGCTACGAAAACGGCACCGTGTTCCTGCACATGAAGGGCGCTTGCGCCGGCTGCCCGTCGTCGACGGCAACCCTCAAGCACGGCATCCAGAACCTCCTGCGTCACTTCGTGCCAGAGGTGCAGCAGGTCGAACAGGTCTGAGACCTATTCGACAATTCCATTCCGCTGGCCAACGCCAGACAACAAAAAACCGGGCCAAAGTGCCCGGTTTTTCGTTTGCGACGTCCGTGTTGTTGCCTGGACGGTTCGCGCTTATTTCACAATGACCTTGGCGCCGACTTCGACGCGGTTGTAGAGGTCGATGATGTCCTGGTTCATCAGGCGGATGCAGCCCGACGACATCGCCTTGCCGATGGAGTTCCACTCCGGCGTGCCATGCAGCCGGTAGCCGGAATCGCCACCCTTGTTGAAGAGATAAAGCGCACGCGCGCCGAGCGGGTTCTTGAGGCCCGGCTCCATGCCCGAGGCATATTTGGTGAGCTCAGGCTGGCGCTGGATCATCTCGCGCGGCGGCGTCCAGGTCGGCCATTCGCGCTTGAGCGCGATGCGGGCGGTGCCCTGCCACTCGAAACCCTCGCGGCCGACGCCGATGCCGTAGCGCATCGCCTTGCCGTCCGGCTCGACGAGATAGAGGAACTTCTCGCCGGTATCGATGACGATCGTGCCCGGCTTCTGGTCGGTCTCGTAGCGCACCAGCTGACGATGGTATTTGCTCGGGACCTTGTTGATCGGAATTGTCGGCAACTGGTAGCCGGCATCGACGCGCCCGCCGTAGTCGTTGGAGAACATGCGCGAAACGCCGTCCGTCGAGCAGCCCGCGAGCGCTGTGGTGAGCGCCAGGGCGGCGACAATGGCAAACGACTTCAATCGCATATGCTGTTCCCAAGCCAGAGCGGTGGGCCGATTCGGCCTCATTTTCGCCACCTTCCTTAATGCCCCAGCGTTTTGCTTGCCAAGGGGATGGTGGGCACAAAACCACCCCTGCACCAACGTAGGTGCCTCGATATGGCATTTCGGCAACACGCATCGCGGGAAAGGCCAGGAAATTCAACGCGGAGCGGTAACGGATCCGTGAGCGGTAATGCGCCTGGAATAATCCAGCTGGCGGGTTCAAAACGTGAACAAATGATGCGATGATTGGTCCATGCCGATCATTTCACCACTTGCTTCAAATCCGCTCATCGATGGCCGCCAGTCCGAACGCGCCATGCTGGTGCGCCGCGGCGTGCAGCGCCTGCTCATGCAGATGGGCGCTCACGTGCTGCCCGAACTGTCGCTGGCCACCGGGCGGCGCGCCGACCTTGTGGCGCTGACGCGCCAGGGCGACATCTGGATCATCGAGATCAAATCATCGATCGAGGATTTCCGCGTCGACCGAAAGTGGCCTGATTACCGGCTGCATTCCGACCGCTTCTTCTTTGCCACCCATCCCGACGTGCCGGCCGAGATTTTTCCCGAGGAGTGCGGCTTCATCCTGTCGGACGGTTATGGCGCGGAGATCATGCGCGACGCACCCGAGCACCGCATGGTGGCGGCGACGCGCAAGGCGCTGATGCTGCGCATCGCGCGTGCGGGTGCCGCCCGCCTGCTTGCCGCCGAACTCGCCGGCGTTTCGGTGCCGGCGCTGGATGGGGAGAGTGAGTGAGGGAAGGGAGTAGGGAGTAGGGAGTAGGGAGTAGGGAGTAGGGAGTAGGGAGTAGGGAAAATTGGAAATGGCGCCTGCAGTTCAAGCGCCGCCCCACTACTCTCTACTCACTATTCGCTATTCGCTATTCGCTATTGCCCTACCTCGGCGCCCGCTTGGCGAGAATGCGCTGCAGGGTGCGGCGGTGCATGTTGAGACGGCGCGCGGTCTCCGACACGTTGCGCTCGCACATTTCGTAGACGCGCTGGATATGCTCCCAGCGGACGCGATCGGCCGACATCGGGTTTTCCGGCGGCGCGGCGCGCTCGCCCGCGGCATTGGTGAGCGCGGCATAGACGTCGTCGGCATCCGCAGGCTTGGACAGATAGTCGATGGCACCGAGCTTCACGGCGGTGACGGCGGTGGCGATGTTGCCATAGCCGGTCAGGATGACGGTGCGGGTGTCTTCGCGGCGCTCGCGGATGGCCGACACGACATCGAGGCCGTTGCCGTCGCCAAGCCGCATGTCGACCACGGCGTAAGCGGGCGGGTTGGCGCGCACCTTGGCGACGGCTTCCTCGACGCTCTCGGCGGTGTCGACGACAAAGCCGCGGCTTTCCATGGCGCGTGCCAGGCGTGTTACGAATGGCTTGTCGTCATCGACAAGCAACAATGAATGGTCTTCGCCCGGCAACCCGGCCGCAATGTCCTGGGTGGTCATCGCCTTTTATCCTTTTTGTCGTCGATCCCAGTCGTTCTTATGGTTTTACAAGCAGATATAGGTGCAAAGCCGCGATGTCCAATGGCAGACGCGTCGAACAGGCCGTTCAAGGCTCAGGCGGAGTCGAACATCGTCGACCCGGCCGGCAACGGACTGAGGAAGGCGGCGCGCGGCCACGAGATTTCGACCACGGCCCCCTCGCCCGGCCCGCTCGAATTGGTGAAGCTGATCTCGGCGCCCGAACGCTCGAGCAAGGTCTTGGCGATGAACAGGCCAAGACCCAAGCCGCCGCCGGGCTCGGCACCCTGGCGGGTCGACATGTAGGGCTCGCCGATGCGGTCGATGATGTCGGGCGGGAAGCCAGGGCCGTCGTCCATGATGGCGAAGCTGACGTCTTCGTCATCCCAGCTCCACCGGATCGTGACGTGGCTGCGGGCAAAGTCGACGGCGTTTTCGACAAGATTGCCGAGGCCGTAGATGACGCCCGGGTTGCGATGGCCGACAGGCTCGGGGCCGATGCGCTCGCCGGGGTCGAGCTTGATGGTGATGCCGAAGTCGCGGTGCGGGGCGATGACTTCCTCGACCAGCGAGGTCAGCGGCAGGCGGGCGAGATGCTGTTCGCCCTCCGACGACAGGCTGGTGAGGCGCTTCAGGATTTCGCGGCAGCGTTCGCTCTGGCTGCGCAGCAAGGTGACGTCCTCGCCATATTTCGGATCATTGCCGAGCGCGCGTTCCATCTCCTTGGCAACCAGCGTGATAGTGGCAAGCGGCGTACCCAATTCGTGGGCGGCGGCGGCGGCGAGACCATCGAGCGCCGACAGGTGCTGCTCGCGCTGGAGTACCAGTTCGGTGGCGGCCAGCGCATTTGCAAGCAAGCGTGCCTCGTCGGCGACGCGAAAGGCATACATGGCCGTGAAGGCGATGGAGCAGCACACCGCGATCCAGATGCCTGACGTGTAGATGAAGGGCATGGCAAGCTCGATGCCGTCATACCAGGGCAAAGGCAGGTGGAAGAAGGCCAGCAGGGTTACGATGACGATGACCAGGCCAGCAAGGATGGTGGTGAGGCGCAGCGGCAGCGATGTCGCCGAGATGACGACCGGCACCGTCATCAAAAGCGAAAACGGATTGGTCAACCCACCCGTCATGTAGAGCAGGCCGGCGAGCTGCAGGCTGTCGAAGGCCAGGATGCCCAGGGCAGCGAAGGGATTGAGCCGATGCGTGGCCGGATAGCGGAAGGCCAAAAACAGGTTGAGCCAGGCGGAACTGGCGATGAGGGCAAAACACAGGCTGACTGGCAGCGGGAATTCGAGCCAGTAGGCAACGAAGATGACAGTGATGCTCTGGCCGACGATCGCCAGCCAGCGCAGGCGGATCAGCGTGTTGAGGCGGAGCCTGTGGCTGTGCTGGAGATCGGGTGTGCGGGTCAGCGAATTCATCTGCGCTATATGCGCCGCAAGGCGCATCCGCGCCAAGGGCTAAGTTCCGCGCGGTTTGGCGCGGGCGGTTGCCTGGGCTTCCAGCGGATTGTCGGGCCAGACGTGGCGGGGGTAACGGCCGCGCATGTCGGAACGCACGTCGGCCCATGAACCGCGCCAGAAACCGGGCAGGTCGCGCGTCGTTTGGATCGGACGGTGCGCCGGCGACAAAAGTTCGAGCGTGAGCGGAACCGTGCCGCCGGCAATCGAGGGGTGCCTGTCCATGCCGAACAGCTCCTGCACGCGCACAGCCAGCACCGGCCACTCGCCATCGTAGCGGATCGGCACATGACTGCCCGACGGCGCTGTGAAATGGGTGGGGGCGAGCGTGCCGATCTTGCGCTGCAAATCGTGCGGGACGAGCGACATCAGGCCATCGTGAAGGGTGCCAGCGCCGATGCGGGCGAACGAGGCCTCGCCGCGCAGGAATGGCAGCAGCCAGTCTTCGAGGCGGTCGAGCAGGGCCTGGTTGGACATATCGGGCCACGGATCGCCGAGGCCGCGACGCAGCCACGACAGGCGCTGGCGCAAGGTCTCGGCCTCCTTGCCCCAGTCGAGCAGGTCGAGACCGTGGGCGCGCAACGCATCGAGGATGGCACGGTCGGCTTCCTCGCCCTTGGGTGCCGGCAGCATGCGTTCCGACAGAGTGACGGCGCCGATGCGGACGGTTTCGCGCACCCGCACCGAGCGCTTTTCCCTATCGAAGCTCGACTCGGTTTTCCGCTCCAGATGCGAAGCAAGGACGGTGCGGATGTCGGCCTCAGATACCGCAACAGCTGACGAAATGCGGGCGTTCTGCGCCTTGCCCTGAAGGTCGGCGACGACGAGATAGGGCTCGCCGGCCAGCGGATCGGCGGCGTCGACGGCGGCACCGCTGCCATTGGCCAGAACGAAGCGGCCGCGCTCGCCCCGCGCCTTGGCGACACGGTCGGGCCAGGCGAGGAGAAGAAGCGCGCCGGGTGTTGGCGAGTCATCTGCTACAGTTTCGCGGGCAGGCTTGTGCCGCCCCTCATCCCCTGCCGGACCTTCTCCCCGTAAGGACGGGGAGAAGGAGGCCGGCCGCGACGTAGACGCCCCCCTCTCCCCGTCCTTCACGGGGAGAGGGTGAGGGGCAGCTCTATCAGCCGCTCGCGCTAGCCTTTCCGCAAGCTGCCGCGCTGCGTTGGCGCGTGGCGAGCGCTCGTTGCGGAAGCGCTGCAGGCGGCGCTCCAAATCGGCGCTGTCGCCGCCAAGGCCGCGCTCGCTCATCAGCATGGCAAGCTGTGCCGCCTCAAGGGCCGCACCCTGACGGGCGGCTTCGGCGACCATGTGGGCGAGACGTACCGGCAGAGCGAGTTTTCTCATGGCCTGGCCGGAGGCCGTCAGGCGGCCGTCGGCGTCGATGGCGTCGAGCTCGACAAGCAGTGCTTTCGCCTCGGCCAATGCTGGTGCTGGCGGCGGGTCGAGGAAGGCGAGCGTGGTCGGGTCGGCGACACCGAAGGCGGCACAGTCGAGCAGGAAGCCAGACAGGTCGGCCTCAAGGATCTCGGGCGGCGAGAAGGCAGGCAGTGCCGCGGTCTGCTCGGCACGCCACAGGCGCACGGCAACGCCCGGGCTGGTACGGCCGGCGCGGCCGGCGCGCTGGTCGGCGGCGGCGCGCGAGGCACGCACGGTTTCAAGCCGGGTCAGACCGCTCGCCGGCTCGTATTTCGGCAGGCGCGACAGGCCGGAATCTACGACGACGCGGACACCGTCGATGGTGATCGAGGTCTCGGCGATGGAGGTGGCGAGCACGACCTTGCGGCGGCCGGCGGGCGCCGGCTTGATCGCGGCATCCTGGGCCTTGCCGTCGAGCATGCCGTAGAGAGGCACGATGTCGACATCAGTGCCGACGCGGCCGGCGAGGCGCTCAGCCGTGCGTTCGATCTCGCGCTGGCCGGGCAGGAAAGCGAGCACGCTGCCCGGCTCGTCGGCGAGGGCTGTGCGGATGGCCTTGGCCATGGCGTCCTCGATGGCAACGCCAGCCGGGCGTTCGTCATAACGGATGTCGACGGGAAAGCTGCGGCCCTGGCTTTCGACGACCTCGGCACCGTCGAGCAATCTTGAAACGCGCGCGCCGTCGAGGGTCGCCGACATCACCACCAGCCGGAGGTCAGGCCGCAACGCGCCTTGCACGTCAAGCGCCAATGCGAGGCCAAAATCGCCATCGAGCGAACGCTCATGGAACTCGTCGAACAGCACCGCGGCTGTGCCGGGCAGTTCGGGATCGTCGAGGATCATGCGGGCGAGAACGCCCTCGGTGACGACGAGGATTTTCGTCCGCGCGCTGACCTTGTTTTCCATGCGCATGGCGTAGCCGACGATACCGCCGGGTTCCTCGCCCAGCAGCGAGGCCATGCGGCGCGCGGCAGCGCGGGCGGCAAGCCGGCGCGGTTCGAGCAGGATGATCCTGCCGTCGCCGCGCCAGGGCGCGTCGAGCAGCGCCAAGGGAACGAGCGTCGTCTTGCCGGCACCGGGCGGGGCGACAAGCACAGCGCTGTTGCCGGACGCAAGGGCGTCGGCAAGTTGCGGCAGGACCGCCGTCACCGGCAGGTCGGGAAGCTTGGTCATGAAATCGTTCCGGCCCAGTCTCGCCGCGCGAACGGCATGGCCGGCAATATCAGGCGCGGCATGGACGAGGCAACAACCCTCAATACCAGGGAAGGCAGCCTTGGCGTGTCGGCGCCATTTCTTACGGTCCGTTGCCAGGATTGATCGATCCAGTGGCCGGCGGCCCTTTCCTTGCCCGAAACGGGCAATATGTGACGGCTCCCTGACAGTTTTGCGACAGGAGAGGGTCCATGGCGCAGATGGTGCATCCTTTGGTTGGTGACGTACCGGTGAGGTCTCGGCGGGGCGAACAGTTCCGGTTCCTTGCCTGTGCCCTGGCGCTGGTCGGGGCGGTCACCGTCGCCTCGGCACTGGCGGCAATCATTGCGCCCGGCATCCGCTCGCTGCTGTTGCGCGAGGACGGCATCGTCGAGACTGGAACTGTGGTTTTCCTGGCCGTCGCCGTGATGGGAGCGAGTGTCGCATCAGCGCTTCGCGGGGTGCGCGTGCCGCTGGTGCTGGCGGGCCTGATCGGGCTTGCCGAGCTTCTGGACGAAACCAGCTTCGGCTCGCGGTTGTTCGGGTTCCAGCCGCTGCCGCTTTATGGCGGCGGACAGCTCGACGGCTTCCACGATTTGCTGATCCTGGCCTATCGGCTGCTGCAAAGCGTCAGCCAAAACCTCGCCTGGCTGCTGGTTGGCCTGATGCTTGCCATGTCAGCGGGGCTGGTGCTGTTCGCCCTGCGCCAGATCGCGCGCAACATAAGCGGGGCAACGACATGGCTATCGGGCCATGCGCTGCTTTTCCTGCATGTCGGCTTCATCGGCCTGGCGCAGGTGATCGACATCGCCGCATCATCGCGCGCGTTCGCCGCCGTCGAGGAAGTGCTCGAACTCAACGCCGCGATCTTGCTGGCGTTTTATGTGATGCAGCAGGGCTGGGCGGCGGTTGGCCAGAGACGATAGAGAGGCGACACTCAACTCTTCAGGCGACAGTCAATATCTCCGAAGATGCAGGCCCCGCCCACACTGTTGGCTGAGCAATTTTGCAGGATTCCGTAGCTGTGGTTCTTGATGTCCATCAGATATGGCACGCAGCTTTTGAACGTCTCAGAACCGACAGCGTGCCAGAATGGTTGAAGCTGTCGTTTCAACACCTCTTCGCTATCAAGGCATTCCTTCATTTTTGTCACGCGGACTGTCTCGCCCAGACCATCTGGCAGGCCGGCCGAGCAATAGCCCGTGCTATTCAGAGAAGGAAAGGTTTTCAACTGCTCGACTGATATGGCTGGAAACCGGCATTCAAGCCGACCGTCCATGCAGGCTAAGCCAACTCCCTGCGCTGTGTAATGCCCTGTAGTGACATAAGTCTGATGACGTTCCTCTTTATAGAGCTGGGCAATGAGATATTGCTGCGACTCTGGTAAAGCCAAATGCCATAGAGGCTTGAGCTTGCGCTTGAGGGTAGCCTCGTCGAGGAGGCATTTTTCCTTCTCAGCCTGCTGTTCGGCCTTGTCGAGCATCTTCGACACGAGGTTTCGGCAGTACACCTCGGTATTTAGTTCCGGGAATGGAACGTCAGCTTTTGCGGCTGCGCACTGAACGTAGAGCAGCGTCAATACAACCAGAAGCGCGCGCATGAATCCCCCCAGCGACGCTGCAGCAGATCATTGCACGTGCGAGATGTCGAGAGAGACTGAACGACAGGCTGTAGCTCAATGAGCGCTACCTCACCCTCACCCACTTCTGTTCGTCAAACGACTGCGCCATGGCGTGCACGGTGCGTTCGATCTCCAGCCCCTCGTCGAAATCGATGACATGAGCCGGTTGGCCTGCGACGCTGGACAACAGTTCGCGGCACTCGATGGTCTTCAAATCGTTGAAGCCGAGACCGTGGCCTGGGGCGGGGATGAACTTGTCGTAGGGCGCATGCACGGGCGCGGCGAGGATGGTGCGAAAACCCTGCTCGGTGGCGCGGTCGGAGGTGACGTACAGCTGGATCTCGTTGAAGCGTTCCTGGTCGAAGACGATGGAACCCTTGGAGCCGAAGATCTGAATCTGGATGCGGCCCTTGCGGCCCCAGGCGGAGCGGTTGACCAGAAGCGTGCCGGAGACGCCGTTTTCGAGGTGGATCAGGCTCGAGGCGATGTCGTAGGTCTCGACCGCGCGGCGCCCGCCACCTGTGACCTGACGATCCGGATAGGGTTTGGCCATGTCGCACATGACGCGTTCCACGCGGCCGAACAGGGCTGCAATCAGCGACAGCGGGTGGACGGCGAAATCGTCGAGCGCGCCGTAGCCTGACGTCGCCTCATGCTTCCAGAAGAATGGCGCGTCGGGGTCGGCCATGAAGTCCTCGTCCATCTCGACACGGAGATGGTTGACCTCGCCGATGAGCTTTTCGTCGAGCAGCTTGCGGATGTGGCGGATGGCCGGGCTCTGGATATAGTTGTAGCCAAGCACGGCCACCTTGCCCGATTTGCGCGCGGCAGCCGCCATCGCCTCGGCCTCGGCGAGCGTCGGCGCCATCGGCTTTTCGCACCACAGATGCTTGCCGGCTTCGAGGATGGCGATGGCCATTTCGGGGTGGAACTGGTTGGGCGTGGTCAGCGAGACGACGTCGACCTCGGGATCGGCGATGACAGCGCGCCAGTCGCCGGAGGATTTTGCGAAACCGAGCTCGGTGGCGCGGCTCGCCGCGAGGTCGGCATTGGCTTCGCCGAGATGGACAAGCCGGACGCGCGGCACGTCGCCGAACACTGTGCTGACGGCGTTCCAGGCGAGCGCGTGGCACTTGCCCATGAAGCCGGTTCCGATAAGTCCTACACCTGTCACTTCACGCTCTCCCGGTTTATAGAAGTGGCATCGCCATCGACGGACTGAATAGTCGGATTTTGTCGAAAATGGAACATACAGTTCATTTTATTTGGACAGGCGGGCGTGGCAGCGATATGTTGCAATGGGCGGAGGCGGAATGGACCAGATGAACGAGACGATGTCGGAGGCGCTGCCGCGCGATTTCGAGGCCCTGCGGTCGTTGATCCTCGATCGCCGCCAGTCGCTGCCCAAGCGCATCGCGCAAGTGGCTGCCTATGCGCTCGACAATCCCGACGAGATCGCCTTCGGCACCGCCGCCAGCATCGCCACCTCGGCCGGCGTGCAGCCCTCGACGCTGATCCGCTTCGCCCAGCATCTCGGTTATGACGGCTTCACCTCCCTGCAGCAGGTTTTTCGCGAGCGCCTCAGGGAACGCACGACGTCTTACGAAGAGCGGCTGACCGTGGTGCGCGGCGACGCCGACGAAGGCACCTCCAACCGCCGCATCGTCGACGGTTTCCTGGCGGCAGCCAGCAAGTCGCTCGATGTGATGTCGCGCAACCTCGACGACGAGACCCTTGACCGCGCCATCGACATCCTCAACGGCGCCGAGACAATCTACATCCTCGCACGCCGCCGCTCCTATCCTGTCGCGAGCTACATCGCCTATGCGCTGGGCAAGCTCGGCGTGCGCAGCCAGCTGATCGAATCCGCTTCCGGCTTGAGCCCCGAGATCATCTCGTTTGCCTCCTCCAAAGACGCGGTGATCGCCATCAGCTTCTCGCCCTATGCCTCGGCGACTGTCGAGGAGGCGCGGACGCTCTCGGCCAACAACGTGCCTGTGATCGCCATCACCGACAGCGCGTTTTCGCCCTTGGCGCAGTTCGCCAAGGTGTGGTTCGAGGTCGCCGAAGCCGATTTCGGCGGCTTCCGCTCACTGGCCGCGACAATGGCGCTGGCGATGGGGCTGACGGTCGGTGTCGCTGAACTGAGGCGCGGCCGCAAGGGCAGGAAATCGGTCAGCTCCAAGGGCTGAACCATCATTTGAACTGCGCCCAGTGCATGGCAGCTGCCCGCTGTTGTCATGCCAGAATGGCCCTCAGGCGAAAAATAGTTGACGCAAGGGCGATAGTGGCTCAATTCCACTGTTAGCCATCTATTGTATGAGAGAGCCTCCATGCCTGTTTATCGTTCGCGCACCACCACACACGGCCGCAACATGGCGGGTGCCCGTGGCCTTTGGCGCGCCACCGGCATGAAAGACACTGATTTCGGCAAGCCGATTATCGCGGTGGTAAACTCCTTCACCCAGTTCGTGCCAGGACACGTCCACCTCAAGGATCTCGGCCAGCTGGTCGCCCGCGAGATCGAGGCCGCCGGCGGCGTGGCCAAAGAATTCAACACCATCGCCGTCGACGACGGCATCGCCATGGGCCATGACGGCATGCTGTATTCGCTGCCGAGCCGCGAGATCATCGCCGACAGCGTCGAATACATGGTCAACGCGCATTGCGCCGACGCCATGGTCTGCATCTCCAATTGCGACAAGATCACGCCCGGCATGCTGATGGCAGCCATGCGCCTCAACATCCCCGCCGTGTTCGTCTCAGGCGGCCCGATGGAAGCCGGCAAGGTGGTGCTCGGCGGCAAGAACGTGGCGCTCGATCTTGTCGACGCCATGGTGGCGGCCGCCGACGACAAGGTGTCGGACGAAGACGTCAAGATCATCGAACGCTCGGCCTGCCCAACCTGCGGCTCGTGCTCGGGCATGTTCACCGCCAATTCGATGAACTGCCTGACCGAGGCGCTCGGCCTGTCGCTGCCCGGCAACGGCTCGACGCTGGCGACGCATGCCGACCGCAAGCGCCTGTTTGTGGAGGCAGGTCACCTGATCGTCGACCTCGCCCAGCGCTACTACGAGCAGGACGACGAAAGCGTTTTGCCGCGCAACATTGCCTCCAAGGGCGCATTCGAAAACGCCATGGCGCTCGACATCGCCATGGGCGGGTCGACCAACACCGTGCTGCACATCCTGGCCACGGCGCATGAAGGCGAGATCGACTTCGACCAGGACGACATCGACGCCCTGTCGCGCAAGGTGCCGGTGCTGTGCAAGGTGGCGCCGGCCAAGGCCGACGTGCACATGGAAGACGTCCACCGCGCCGGCGGCATTTTCGCTATCCTTGGCCAGCTCGACAAGGCCGGACTGCTCAACCGTGACCTGCCGACCGTGCACACGGCGTCGATCGGCGAAGCCATCGATCATTGGGACACCTCGCGGACCAAAAGCCAGGCGGTGCGCGACTTCTACCTCGCCGCGCCCGGTGGCGTGCCGACGCAGACAGCTTTCAGCCAGGACCGGCGCTGGGACGAGCTCGACCTCGACCGCGAAAAGGGCGTCATCCGCTCGGCCGAGCATGCCTTCTCCAAGGATGGCGGCCTGGCCATTCTCAAGGGCAACATCGCGCCCGACGGCTGCGTGGTGAAGACCGCCGGCGTCGACGAGTCGATCCTGAAATTCTCCGGCCCCGCTCGCGTGTTCGAGAGCCAGGATGCCTCGGTGAAGGCCATCTTGAGCAACGAGATCAAGGCCGGCGACGTGGTGGTGATCCGCTACGAGGGCCCGAAGGGCGGCCCCGGCATGCAGGAGATGCTCTATCCGACCAGCTACCTGAAATCGAAGGGCCTGGGCAAAGCCTGCGCGCTGCTCACCGACGGCCGTTTCTCGGGCGGCACGTCCGGCCTGTCGATCGGCCACGTCTCGCCTGAGGCGGCAAATGGCGGCACGATCGGGCTGGTGCGCGAGGGCGACATCATCGACATCGACATCCCCAACCGCACCATCAGCCTGCACGTTGACGAAGCCGAACTGGCAAGCCGCCGTGCCGAGCAGGACGCCAAGGGCTGGAAGCCGGTCGAACTGCGCAAGCGCAAGGTGACCAAGGCGCTGAAGGCCTATGCCGCCTTCGCAACGTCCGCAGATCGCGGCGCGGTGCGCGATCTCGGCGATTTCGAATAGGATCAAGCAATCTTGAAATGACCAAGGGCCCGCACATGTGGGCCCTTATACATTGCGAGGCCGGTGCATTTTCTTTGCGGGATCAGAGAAGTTCCGCCATCCAGCGCCATGGTGTGGATCTTGTCGCCCATGATGGCCCTTGTAGGTGCTCCACCAAGTTGAGGGTCAACAACCCGCTCGCGCGAAATGGATTGCCCGGTTCGCCGAACTTTTGCAGCGGCTTGAGATTTTCCTTCTCAAGATGGCCGCCGAATTGAAATGCCCTACCTTTGTTAGAGCCAGCCCTCGCCGGTAAATGCGGCGACGCTGGCCAGATGCGGCCGAGGATCAACCGGACGGCAGGTGCCCGCCCGCCTGACTTGGGATATGCTTGATGACCTTGCCTGCCGTGGGAGACGCTGCCATGAGCCGTTTGAACCCGCCTTTCCGCTCCGTGCTCGATTTGATCGGCGAAACGCCTGTCGTCGAGCTGACGCAGTTCGACACCGGGCCGTGCCGGCTGTTCATCAAGCTCGAAAGCCAGAACCCCGGCGGCTCGATCAAGGACCGCATCGCGCTGTCGATGATCGCCGCGGCCGAGCGCGAGGGCAAGCTCAAGCGCGGCGGCACCATCGTCGAGGCGACCGCCGGCAATACCGGGCTGGGCCTCGCCCAGGTCGGCATCCCCAAGGGCTACCGCATCATCCTTGTCGTGCCCGACAAGATGAGCCGCGAAAAGATCCAGCACCTGCGCGCACTCGGCGCCGATGTCAGGCTGACGCGCTCGGATGTCGGCAAGGGCCATGCCGAATACTACCAGGACATGGCCGAGCGGATCGCAGCCGAAATCCCCGGCTCGTTCTACGTCAACCAGTTCGCCAACCCGGCCAACCCCGAGGCGCACGAGACCACGACCGGACCGGAGATATGGCAGCAGCTCGACGGCAATGTCGATGCAGTCGTTGTCGGTGTCGGCTCCGGCGGCACGTTGACCGGGCTCGGGCGCTTCTTCGCCAAGGTTTCTCCTAAGACGGAAATGGTGCTGGCCGATCCTGTCGGTTCGGTGCTGGCGCCGCTGATCAAGACCGGCAAGATGGAAGAAGCGGGAAGCTGGACGGTGGAAGGCATCGGCGAGGATTTCGTGCCGCCGAACGCCGATCTTTCGCTGGTCAAGAAGGCCTATTCGGTGACCGACAAGGCGAGCATGCTGGCGGTGCGCGACCTGCTGGCCAAGGAAGGCATCCTCGCCGGCTCGTCATCGGGCACGCTTTTGGCCGCGGCCTTGCGCTATTGCCGCGAGCAGAAGACGCCGAAGCGGGTGGTGACCTTCGTCTGCGACAGCGGCAACAAATACCTGTCCAAGGTGTTCGACGATTTCTGGCTGGCCGAGCAAGGCCTCGACGAGCGCGAGCAACATGGCGATCTGAGCGACCTCGTTGCGCGTTCGCATCGCGAGGGCGGCACGGTGTTCGTCGGCCCCGGCGACAGCCTGCTCACCGCCTATGGCCGGATGCGGCGCGGCGACGTTTCGCAGCTACCGGTGCTCGACGAGGGCAAGCTTGTCGGCATCGTCGACGAAAGCGATATCCTTGCCGTTGTCGAAGGACCCTATGACAGCCGCTGGAACCGCTTCAACGCACCGGTCGCAACCGCGATGAGCAAGGACCTGCACACGCTGCAGGCCAACCAGACACTCGATGCGCTGCTGCCGATCTTCGACCGCAACGAAGTGGCGATCATCTTCGACGGCGAAGATTTCATCGGGCTGATCACCCGCGTCGACCTCATCAACCATCTCAGGCGGGCAAAATGACAACTGCGAAGAACCGTTTGGCCTTTTCGACACGCACCATCCATGGCGGCCAGAGCCATGATCCGACGACCGGTGCCGTGATGGTGCCGATCTATGCGACCTCGACCTATGGCCAGCAGAGCCCCGGCGTGCACAAGGGTTTCGAATATGCCCGCAGCCAGAACCCGACACGCTTTGCCTTCGAACGCGCCATCGCCGATCTCGAAAGCGGTAGCGCCGGCTTCGCCTTCGCCTCGGGGCTGGCGGCCATCGCCACCGTCTTCGAGTTGCTCGACAGCGGCGCGCACATCGTTGCCACAGACGACATCTATGGCGGCACGTTCCGGCTACTGGAACGGGTGCGCAAGCGCTCGGCCGGACTTCAGGTGAGCTTCGTCGACTTCACCGACCTTGCCGCGGTCGAGGCGGCGATCCGGCCGGAAACCAGGATGCTGTGGGTCGAAACACCCACCAATCCGCTGCTGCGTGTCGTCGATCTCGAAGGGGTGGCGGCACTGGCCAAGCGCAAGGGCGTGCTGTCGGTCGCCGACAACACCTTCTGCAGCCCCTATCTGCAGCGGCCGCTGGAGCTCGGCATCGACATCGTCGTGCATTCGACGACGAAATATCTCAACGGCCATTCCGACATGGTCGGCGGCTGCGTTGTCGTCGGCGACAACAAGGATCTGCGCGACCAGTTGAAATTCCTGCAGAACGCGATTGGCGCGATCTCCGGGCCGTTCGACAGTTTTCTGGCGCTGCGCGGCATCAAGACACTTGCGCTCAGGATGGAGCGGCATTCGCAGAACGGGGCGAAGATCGCGCGCTGGCTGGAGGCCCGCAAGGACGTGCGCCGGGTCATCTATCCCGGTCTCGAAAGCCATCCGCAGCATGCGATTGCCAAGGCGCAGATGTTTGCCTTCGGCGGCATGATCACGGCGGTTCTGGACCGCGACCTCGCAGGCACCAAACGCTTCCTCGAGCGGACGCAGCTGTTCACACTGGCCGAAAGCCTCGGCGGGGTCGAAAGCCTGATCGAGCATCCGGCGCTGATGACGCATGGCTCGATCCCGGCGGAGAAGCGCACTGAGATCGGCATCTCGGATTCGCTGGTGCGCCTGTCGGCCGGCATCGAGGATGGCGACGATCTGATCGCCGACCTGGAGCAGGCGCTGGCTGGGTGATACGCCAAGACGCTTGGTCAGCCCAGTACCCCCACCCCTAACCCCTCCCCACAAGGGGGAGGGGGATGAGGTTGCCACCGTCCCGAGAAATCATCGAAGTCGGCGCTCGGCGACTGCCGCAAAGTCCCCCTCCCCCTTGTGGGGAGGGGTTAGGGGTGGGGGTACCTTGCTACGGGAGAAAGTTCGGCTGGGAGCGTTGCCGAACCAGAACCGGTCGACCTCAGGCGCTTTCAAACCCGACCAGGAACTTGCTGAGCAGCGCGTCGAGCGCTGCACGCTCCTGCGTGGACAGCATTTCGACGATGCGCGTTTGCGTCGCGACATGGTCGGTGACGGCGGCGTCGATGGTGGCGAAACCCTTGTCGGTCAGCGAGACGATGAAGCTGCGGCGATCGCCCGGATTGAGCGCTCGCGCGACAAGGCCAGCCTTTTCGAGCTGGTCGACACGGTTGGTCATGGTGCCCGAGGTGATCATCATCGTGGCGGAGAGGTCGCCGGGGGACAGCGCATAAGGCGGTCCCGAGCGGCGCAGCGTCGCCAGCACATCGAAGCTGCCATAGTTCAGGCCGTGTGCGGCGAAGGTCTTTTCCATTTCGCGGCCGAGATGCTGGGCAAGCCGCGTCAGCCGCCCAATCAGACCCATCGGCGCGACGTCGAGGTCGGGCCGTTCCCGGTGCCACTGCTCTAAGATATCATCAACGCGATCCATGTCGCACTCATCCCCAAAAAATATCTTGACGTCAAGAGAATGCGGATTATCTTGAACTCAAGATATTTGATGCAAAGAGAGATGCGGCCATGACGACGCGCAACACCGACCTGCTCCTGACGGCCATCGCCCCGGCCATCTGGGGCAGCACCTATCTGGTGACGACCGAGTTGCTGCCCGCCGGCTATCCGCTGACGGTCGCCATGCTGCGCGCCCTGCCCGCCGGCCTGTTGCTGCTGCTTGTGGTCAGGCAATTGCCGCATGGCATCTGGTGGGGCCGGGTACTGGTCCTCGGCGCGCTCAATTTTTCGATCTTCTGGTGGTTGCTGTTTGTCGCTGCCTATCGGCTGCCCGGCGGGGTGGCCGCGACCGTCGGCGCGATCCAGCCGCTGCTTGTTATCCTGCTTGCCCGCGCTGTGCTCGGATCGCCGGTACGCGCCATGTCGATCGCCGCCGCACTGGCCGGCATGGGCGGCGTGGCGCTGCTGATCCTGACGCCGAACGCAGCGCTTGATCCGATAGGCATCGCTGCCGGTCTGGCCGGTGCCGTGTCGATGGCCGCAGGCACCGTGCTCAGCCGGCGCTGGCAGCCACCGGTCTCGCCTCTGACCTTCACGGCCTGGCAATTGACCGCAGGTGGCGCGCTGCTGCTGCCGGCCGCCCTGTGGCTGGAACCGTCGCTACCCGCACTCACCACAGCCAATGTGCTCGGCTTTGCCTATCTCGGCCTGATCGGCGCCGCACTGACCTACATCTTTTGGTTCCGCGGGATTTCCAAGCTCGGACCCTCGGTGGTTGCCCCGCTCGGATTCCTGAGCCCGATGACCGCCGTCATCCTTGGCTGGTCGGTGCTCGGCCAGTCGCTCAGCCCGGCCCAGATCGCCGGCATGGCGGTGGTGCTTGGCAGCGTCTGGCTTGGCCAGCGCGCCCAGCAGGCGAAGCCGGCAGCGCCCAACCTTGCAACCACCTGACGCCTACGGGGCGGAGCTGGCGTCTGTGCCTTTGCGAACAAGGCACAAGGCATGTCGCCACAGATCAGGTCAGGATGCCGATTTCTTCAGCCGCCGCCACAAAGGCCCGCTTCGCCGCCTCTCGCGTGCGGGTGCCGGCAAGGGCGGCGGACACGGTGGCCACCGCCTCGCGGTAGAGCGGACCGCTACGCTTGGCGTGCGGCCAGTCGACAAGCGCCTCATAGGCGCCCTTGACGGTCGTGACCTCGCGCTGGGTGCTTTCCGGCCCGATGCGAACCGAGACGGGATGGTCAAAAAGCATACGATCCATAATGGTCTCCGACGTCTTGCCGTTCGAGCATCCGATCTCCCCAAACCGGCTCCCCACTTCGGGTCCGATGCTCTGGAATCGCCCTTTCAACGCACCGAAGTTGCTCAGGTTCCCTGACGCGCGCGGTCAAAAATCACACCGGTGTTACCCCTCCTTAAACCGTGATCCCAGGCATGCGTCCGCGGCTGACAAGAAAGGCAACTAGGCGTTGCCGGATGGCTTTCGGCATCGTAGCGTGGGCCGAAGCGATTTGGGGGTGTACATGCGGCCCATGAACCCGATCCCGTCAGGCTTGCCTGGCAGAACGCCGGCATACGCCGTATCGCCCCCCTTCCTCAGCGTGCTTGCCCTTTGCCTGACACTGCCCCTCGCCGCCTGCCAGAAGCAGGAGGCAGCACAGCGGCAGCCGATCATGGTGCGCTCCGTCGAGGTCAAGCTGTCCGAGTTCGCGCCATCGACGTCGCTGACCGGCGTGATTGCCGCGCGCACCCTCAACAACCTGTCGTTCCAGGTCGGTGGCCGGGTTTCCGAACGCAATGTCGACATCGGCCAGCGCGTAACCAAGGGCGAGGTGCTGGCCCGGCTCGACCCGCAGGAGCAGCAGTCGGACGTGAGGGCCGCGCAAGCGAGCCTTTATGCGGCCCAGGCGCAGCTCAGGCAGGCGTCCGCCGCCTTCGACCGCCAAAAGACCCTGCTCGCCCAAGGTTTTACGACACGGCGCGACTACGACCTCGCCGACCAGGCGCAGCGCGTCGCCCAGGGCGGCGTGCAAGCGGCACAAAGCCAGCTCGCCAACGCCCAGGACCGGCTGACCTACACCGATCTGAAAGCCAGCGCCGACGGCGTGGTGACGGCGCGAACGATCGAGGTCGGCCAGGTGGTGCAGGCCGCACAGACGGTCTTCACCGTGGCCGAGGATGGCGACCGCGACGCCGTATTCAACGTCGCCGAAGCGCTGGTGGCGGGCAACCCCGTGGCGCCGGCGGTGCAGATCTCGCTCATATCCGATCCCAGGATCGAGGCTGCAGGCCAGGTGCGCGAGGTCTCTCCGGCAGTCGACCCGGCCTCGGGCTCGATCCGCGTCAAGGTGGCGGTACCCAACACGCCAGCCGGGATGCCGCTGGGTGCGGCGATATCAGGCACGATCGTGTCGAAGCCAGAGCCGGCGATCGTGCTGCCATGGCAGTCGCTCATGTCGGACAGCGGCAGGCCGGCAGTCTGGACCGTCGATCCCGCGACCAAGGTGGTGACGATGGTGCCCATCGAGGTCCAGTCTTTCGCGTCCGGTGTCGTGGTGGTCTCCAAGGGGCTGGAAATCGGACAAACCGTCGTCGCCCAAGGGGGCCAGCTGCTGAGCCCCGGCCAGGTCGTGGAGGTCGCGCCATGAAGTCCTTCGCGCCTCTCGGCATGGCGGCGGCGCTGGCACTGGCCGGTTGCAGCCAGAAGCAAGCGCCGGCCAAGGAAGTCATCCGGCCGGTGCTGTCGCAGGTGGTCGAACCGCAAGCGCGGACCGCGCAAGGTTTCGCCGGCACCATCCAGCCCGAGTTTTCCGCGGATCTGGCCTTCCGCTTGCTTGGACGGCTGGTGGCACGCGATGTCGGCGTCGGCGATCAGGTGACCAAGGGAACGACCCTTGCGGCGATCGACCCGCTGGCGCTGGAGCTTGCATCGCAAGCCGCGCGCGCCGACCTGTCGACCGCCGAAGCGCAATTCGCCAACGCCGCCGCCAGCGAAGAGCGCCAGCGCGCGCTGCTCGGGGCGGCCAACACATCGCAAGCCGTCTATGATTCCGCCAAGCAGGCGCTTGATTCCGCCTCGGCCAATGTCGAGCGCGCGCGCGCCGCCCTGGCCAAGACAGACGAACAGCTCGGATATGCCAGGCTGTTTTCGGACTTCGACGGCATCGTGACGGCCACCGGCGCCGAGGTCGGCCAGACCGTTTCGCCGGGCCAGATGGTGTTGACCGTGGCGCGCTCGGACGCACGCGAGGCTGTCGTCGACATACCCGACCAACTGGCCGGCACACTCAAGAACGGCGACGAATTCGAGGTCGCATTGCAGACACTGCCGTCGCTGCGCACCACAGGGCACATCCGCGAGATCGCGCCACAGGCAGATGCCGCGACACGCACGCGACGGGTACGGCTGGCGCTCGCCGAACCACCGACGGCCTTCCGGCTTGGCTCGACGGTTACGGCAACAAGGGTATCGCGGGTGGACGAGCGGATCGACCTGCCGCTGTCGGCACTGCTTGAAAAAGACGGCAAAAGCTTCGTCTGGGTTGTCGATCCCACGGCATCGACAGTCAGCCTGCATGGCGTGGACGTGAAGACGAAGGATGCGGCCAGCTTCACTGTGGGCGGCATCGAGGCGGGGACCCGGGTCGTGACCGCAGGCGTGAACAGCCTTGCTGAAGGCCAGAAGGTCAGAATTCCGGAAGGGGCATAGCGTGAAGGGTTTCAATCTTTCCGACTGGGCGCTGAACCACCGTTCGCTGGTCTGGTACTTCATGCTGATCTTCACCATCGCGGGCATTTTCGCCTATCTGCATCTCGGCCGCGAGGAAGACCCCAGCTTCACCATCAAGACGATGCTGATCCAGGCCAACTGGCCCGGCGCCTCGGTCGAAGAAACCACCAAGCAGGTCACCGACAGGATCGAAAAGAAGCTCGAGGAGCTTGAAAGCCTCGACTACAGCCGCAGCGTGACGACCGCCGGCCAGACGCTCATCTTCGTCAATCTCAAGCCGACCACCAAGGCGCGCGACGTGGCGCCGACCTGGGTGGAAGTGCGCAACATGATCAACGACCTCCGGCCGGAATTCCCGCAAGGGGTGCAGGGTCCGTTCTTCAACGACCGCTTCGGCGACGTGTTCGGCAACATCTATGCCTTCACCGCCGACGGGCTGTCGATGCGTCAGCTGCGCGACTATGTCGAGACGGTGCGCACACGCATCCTGAACATTCCCAATGCCGGCAAGGTCGAACTTGTCGGCGCCCAGGACGAGGTCATCTATCTCGAATTCTCCACCCGCCAGATCGCGGCGCTGGGCCTTGACCAGCAGGCCGTCATCGCCAGCCTGCAGGCGCAGAACGCGGTGTCGCCGTCGGGCGTGATCCAGGCCGGGCCTGAGCGCATCGCGGTGCGTGTCAGCGGCCAGTTCACCTCGGAAGAGAGCCTGAGGGCGATCAACCTCAGGGTCAATGACCGCTTCTTCCGGCTGAGCGACGTGGCCACCATCAGCCGCGGTTATGTCGATCCGCCGACCGCGCTGTTTCGCGTCAATGGCGAGCCGGCGATCGCACTTGCCATCGGCATGAAGCCCAACGCCAATCTGCTGGAATTCGGCGATGCGCTGAAGAAGCTGATGGATGAGGTGATCGGCGATCTGCCGGTCGGGGTCGGCGTGCATCTCGTCGCCGACCAGCCGGTGATTGTCGAGCATGCCGTATCGGGCTTCACCCGGGCGCTGTTTGAGGCGGTGGCGATCGTGCTCGCCGTCTCCTTCATCAGCCTTGGCATGCGTGCCGGTTTTGTCGTCGCTCTGTCGATCCCGCTGGTGCTGGCGATCACCTTCCTGGTGATGGCCTATATGGGCATTTCGCTGCAGCGTATCTCGCTCGGCGCCCTGATCATCTCGCTTGGGCTTTTGGTCGACGATGCGATGATCGCGGTCGAAATGATGGTGGCGCGGCTGGAGGTGGGGGACTCGCTGAGAAGCGCTGCGACCTATGTCTACACCTCGACAGCCTTCCCGATGCTGACCGGCACGCTGGTCACTGTGGCGGGTTTCATCCCCATCGGGCTGAACAGCAGCCAGGCCGGCGAATACACCTACACGCTGTTCGTCGTCATCGCCGTGTCGCTGCTGCTGTCATGGATCGTTGCGGTGCTGTTTGCGCCGCTGCTTGGCGTGACGCTGTTGCCGGCGACGATGAAAAAGCACGACGAGCGTCCAGGCCGCGTCGCCGCCGGCTTCTCGCGCCTGCTGCATCTGGCTGTCCGCCGGCATTGGATCACCATCTTCGCCACCATCGCGCTGTTTGCCGCATCGGTGTTCGGACTGACCTTCGTGCAGCAGCAGTTCTTCCCGCCATCGGATCGTCCCGAGCTGATCGTCGACTGGAACCTGCCGCAGAACAGCTCGATCGCCGAGACACGCACCCAGATGGAGCGCTTCGAACAGATGGCGCTCAAGGGCAATGCCGATGTCGACCACTGGAGCTCCTATGTCGGCCAGGGTGCCGTGCGTTTCGTGCTGGCCTACGACGTGCAGCCGGCCAACCCCTATTTCGGCCAGACCGTCATCGTCACCAAGGATCTCGAGGCGCGGCACCGGGTGCAGCCTGCGATCGAAAAGATCCTGCGCGAGCAATTCGTTGGCACCGACGCCTTCGTCAAGACGCTGGAACTCGGCCCGCCCGTCGGGCGGCCGGTGCAGTATCGCGTCAGCGGCCCTGACATCCAGACGGTACGCACGCTGTCGCAGCAACTCGCCAAGCAAATCTCGGACAATCCGAAGCTGCAAGCGCCGAGCTTCGACTGGAACGAGCCTTCGCGCGTGCTCAAGGTCGATGTGCTGCAGGACAAGGCGCGTCAGCTCGGCATCACCTCGCAGGACATCGCGAGTGCGATGAACAGCGTGGTCGGGGGCGTTGCCATCACCCAGGTGCGCGACGCCACCTATCTGATCAATGTGGTTGTGCGTGCCGGCGAGGCCGAGCGCGGCTCGATCGAGACGTTGCGCAACCTGCAGATCCCCACCGGAAACGGCGAGGCGATCCCGCTCGCCACCGTCGCCGACATCCGCTACGAGATCGAACAGCCAACTGTCTGGCGACGCAGCCGCATGCCGACGATCACGGTCAAGGCCGGGCTTGTCGGCAACACGCTACCTGCCACCGTCGTTGCCGAACTGAAGCCCACCGTCGACGCGTTTATTGCCAAGCTGCCGGCAGGCTACGCGGTCGCAACAGGCGGCACGGTCGAAGAAAGCGGCAACAGCCAGGGTCCGATCATCGCGGTGGTGCCCATCATGCTGTTTGTCATGGCAACCGTGCTGATGATCCAGCTGCAAAGCTTCCAGCGGCTGTTCCTGGTCGTGGCCGTTGCACCGCTGGGCCTGATCGGCGTGGTGGCGGCACTGGTACCAACAGGGCAACCCCTGGGTTTCGTGGCCGTGCTGGGCGTGCTGGCACTTGTCGGCATCCTGATCCGCAATTCAGTGATCCTGATCGTGCAGATCGAAGAGCTGATCGCGACGGGCACCGACCGCTGGCGCGCGGTGATCGAGGCTTCGGAGCACCGCATGCGCCCGATCGCGCTGACGGCCGCAGCAGCCAGCCTGGCGCTGATCCCGATCGCGCGCGAGGTGTTCTGGGCGCCGATGGCCTATGCGATGATGGGCGGCATCCTGGCGGGCACGGCGATCACGCTGCTGTTCTTGCCGGCACTCTATGTCGCTTGGTTCAGGCTCGAGGAGCCCAAAAAGGGAGCTCCCGCGCATCAGCCGGCAGAGGCACCGGCAGCATAAGCTGCCGGTTGGTCAGCTCAGTGCAGGCCGCCGACGCCGAGCAGGCGCTCGACGACATCAGGCTGAGCGGCAAGCTCAACCGGCGTGCCCGACCAGGCAATGCGGCCACGCTCCAGGATGATGGCGTGGTCGGCGAAATCGAGCGCGCTCTGGATGCGCTGTTCGACAAGGACGACTGTCATATCGCCACCCGAGGCGAGTTTCGAAAACACCACCATCAGCTCTTCGCAAATGACAGGGGCCAGGCCTTCCAGCGGCTCGTCGAGCAGCAGCACCGTCGGCTTGCCGAGGATGCTGCGGGCGGTCGACAGCATCTGCTGCTCGCCGCCGGACAGTTGCGAGCCCAAGTTCTTGCGGCGCTCCTTGAGGCGCGGGAACATGTCGTAGGCTTCCTCGATCGCCGAGCGGTCGCGGCCCTTGAGTCCGACAAACAGGTTTTCCTCGACGGTGAGCGAAGGAAAGATGCAGCGCGCCTGTGGCACGTAGCCGAGGCCGCTGCGGGCACGCGCCGCGCTTTCCTGGCTGCTCATGTCAGTGCCGCCGAGGCGGATCGAACCGCCATAGCGCTTGGTCTGGCCGGCGATGGTGGCAAGCAGCGTCGTCTTGCCCATGCCGTTGCGGCCAAGCACGGCAAGGCGCGAGCCGGCGGGCACGGAGAAGCTGATGCCTTCCAGCACGCGCGTCGGGCCGTAGCCGGCGCTCAGGTCTTTGACTTCAAGCGGCGCTGCGGTCATTGGCGTAGCTTCCGAGATAGGCTTCGCGCACACGCGCGTCCTTGGTGACGTCCCCGGGCGAACCATCGAAGATGATGGCGCCGGCGGCGAGAACGATGACACGCTTGGCGAAGCGGAAAACGAGATCCATGTCGTGCTCGATCATCAGCACGGCAAGGTCGGATGGCAGGCCGGCAAGGGCGGCTTCGATGCGCGGCGTATCGCTTTGCGGCACGCCAGCGGCAGGTTCGTCGAGCAGCAGCACCTTGGGCTTGAGCGCCAGCGCCAGGGCGATCTCCAGCAGACGCTGCTGGCCATAGGCGATCTCGCTGACCTTGCGGGTGGCGATGTGATCGAGGCCAAGCGTGCGCAACAGCTCGGCAACCTCGGCCATGACATCCGGCATGGAATGGAAATGGCCGAAGATGCGACCGGTGCGGCCGGTACGCTGCATGACGGCGAGTGCGAGATGTTCTTCCGGCGTCATGTCGGGGAACAGCCGCGTGACCTGGAACGAGCGCACGAGCCCTTGGCGGACGCGCGGCACAGGCCCAAGGGACGTGACGTCGTTGCCGCCGAGCATGACCTTACCGGAATCGGGCTCCAAGTGGCCCGTCACCAGATTGACGAAGGTGGTCTTGCCGGCGCCATTGGGGCCGATCAGCGCCACCCGGTCGCCGGGGTTCATGGTGATCGACACGTCCTGCGTGACGGCCAGGCCGCCGAAGGATTTTTTCAGGTTTTCGACCTGGAAGACCGCACTCATTTGCCGGCTCCCTTGAAACGATCGAGCAGCGTCAAGGCAGTGCCGTAGAGGCCGCGCGGTGCAAACAGCACGACGGCGATCAGCAAGGCACCGACGATGGTGAGCCAGTGGAACGGGTTGGCCGCCGAAACGAAATCCTCGAACCACATGAAGCTGACGGTGCCGATGAGCGCGCCATAGAGCGAACCCGTGCCGCCGAGCACCAGCATGACCAGCGCTTCAGCAGAGAGCGTGAAGCTGAGCGAGTCAAGGCCAACGACCTGGGTCGAGATGGCGTTGAGCGCGCCGCCGACGCCGGCGACAGCACCCGAGATGACATACATCTTGAGCAGCGTGCCCTGCACCGATGCGCCCATGGCGCGGATGCGGATCGGGTCTTCCTTGATGCCGCGGCAGAGCATGCCGAAGGGCGAGCGGGTGATCAGGCGCAGCACGATGAAGGTGATGACCACCAGCGCCACGGCGAAACCGTAGGCGGTGCGGCCCCAGAGATCGAAGGCGAACATGCCGAAGATCGGGTCGGGCGAGATGCCGGACAGGCCGTCGCTGCCACCGGTATAGGCGGAGGCCTTGTTGGCGGCCTCGTGGAACAGGTGGACGACCGCGATCGACAGCACCAGCTGTGCCAGCCCATGGCCGCGCAGGATAACCGCACCGGAAACGATGCCGGCGAGCGCCCCGCCAATGGCACCTACGACGACCATCAGCAGCGGGTCGGTGATGCCGAAATGGACCGCGGCGATGCCCGAAGCGTAGGCGCCGGCGCCGAAGAGTGCTGCATGGCCAAGGGTGGCGACGCCGCAGAAGCCGGTGACGAGGTCGATTGACAGGACCAGCAGTGCGACGCCCAAGATGCGCGTCAGCAGGGC
Source organism: Aminobacter sp. GW821-FHT11F06 (assembly GCF_058808215.1). NCBI lineage: Bacteria > Pseudomonadati > Pseudomonadota > Alphaproteobacteria > Hyphomicrobiales > Phyllobacteriaceae > Aminobacter > Aminobacter sp. GW821-FHT11F06. The sequence goes on from NZ_JBXARL010000002.1 coordinate 659,592, forward strand.
CAGATTGTTGGGGAACAGGAAATAGCCGATCGCGGCGAAGGCCAGGATCACGGCGAGACCGATGAGGTCGCGCACCAGCCAGTTCGGGCGTGCCGCGGCAGGCTTGGCAGCGGCGGTGTTTTCGATGGCGGCCATCTACTTGCTCCTGCCCAAAAGGCCGCGCGGGAAGACGCAGACGATGGCAATGACGGCGAGGTAGAAGAAGAACTCGCCATATTCCGGCAGAAGATAGCGGCCGGTTGTGTCGATGGCGCCAAGCAGCAGGCAGGCGAGCAGCGCGCCAGGGATGGAACCAGCGCCGCCGACCGAGACGACGACCAGGAAGGTGACCATGTAGCGCAGCGCGTAATAGGGCTCGATCGGCAGAAGCTCGGCGCCGACGATGCCACCGAAAGCGGCGAGGCCGACGGCGACCGCGAAGCTCACGGCGTAGACGATCTTGGTACGCACGCCGAGCGAGGCAGCCATGGCGGCATTATCGACCGAGGCACGCAGCTTGACGCCAAAGGATGTCTTTTCGATCAGGAACCACAGCGCACCTGCAACGGCAACGCCGCACGCGATGGCAAACAGCTTGTGGGCAGCAATCGAGCGGAAGCCGAGATCGACCGGGCCGCGCAGCGTTTCGGGCAGAGGAATTGTCTTCAGCGTCGGGCCGAAGACATAGTTGGCGATGCCGATGACGCAAAAGGTGATGCCGATGGTCATCAGCACCTGGGTGAGTTCAGGCGCGCCATAGATACGGCGATAGAGGAACCGCTCGACCGGAATGGCGATGATGATGGTGCCCACCACCGCGACAAGGATCGCCACGCCATAGCCGAAGCCGAGCGTTTGGGTGGCATAAGAGGCGATATAGCCGCCGATCATGGCGAATGCGCCATGGGCGAGGTTGACCACGCGCATCAAGCCCATGGTCACCGAAAGTCCAATCGAGATGACGAACAGCACCATGCCATAGGCAAGGGCGTCGATCCCAACACTGAAAACGGTTTGCATCGTTTTATCCAGCAGCAGCCCGGAAGCCGAGGTGGCGTCCGGGCCCTGTCGTTGGCGTAACGCTGTTACTTCGCAGCCGCAAGGCCGGGGTCGCCCTGCTTTTCGAAGGTCGCGATTTCCTTGTTGTAGTAGGTGCCGTCAGCGGCCTTGGCGACCTCGCGCAGATAGATGTTCTGCGTCATGTGACGGCTCTCGGGATCGATCGAAACCGGTCCGCGCGGGCTTTCCCAGGCAAGGCCCTTGACGGCATCGACCGCTTTCTGGGCGTCCTGCTTGCCGCCGGTCGCCTCGATCATCTTGTAGATGACGTGCATGCCGTCATAAGCACCGACCGAAGGGAAAGACAGCTCGGCCGGGTTGCCGATCGCCTTGTGGGCGGCCTCGACGAACTTCTTGTTTTCAGCCGAGTCATGCGAGACGGCATAGTGGAAGGTCGTCAGCAGGCCTTCGGCCGCCTGGCCGAGTGCCGGCAGGTCGGACTCCTGGGTCAGGTCGCCCGGCGCCAGGAACTGGACGCCAGCCTTGGCGAGGCCGTTTTCGTTGTAGGCCTTGACGAAGCCCAGCGTGGTCGGGCCCGACGGCAGGAAGGCGAACACGGCATCGGCGCCGGAATCCTTGACGCGCTGCATGATCGGGCTGAAGTCGTTTGTCGACAGCGGCAGGCGGATGGACTCGACGACCTCGCCGCCTTCGGCCGTGAAGGTGGTCTTGAAGGCGTTTTCGGAATCGACGCCCGGGCCGTAGTCGGAGACCACCGTGATGACCTTCTTGACGCCGCGCTCCTTGGCGACCGTGGCCATCGGCGCCGAGGTCTGCCAGGTGGTGAAGGAGGTGCGCACGACCAGTGGGCTCTTGGTGACGATCGCCGAGGTGGCGGCGTTCATGACGACCAGCGGCACATTGGCCTGCACGAGCAGCGGGGTGACCGCCATGGCGTCGGGGGTGAAGTAGAAGCCGGCGAGATACTGCACGCCTTCCTTGACGACCAGCTCCTGGGCCAGCGCCTTGGACTGTGCCGGATCGGCGGCCGGCAGGTCGCGGTAGACGATCTCGACGTCGCTGTCGCCGACCTTGGAGCCGTTCAGCGCCATCCAGGCGTCGATGCCGGCTTTGAAATTCTTGCCCTGGATGGCGAACGGGCCGGAGAAAGGACCAACGACGCCGACCTTGATGGTGTCGGCAAAGGCAGCGCTCGAAAGCGCCAACACCGCCAAAGCGGCCAAAACAGACTTCTTCAATTTTTCCTCCATGTGGTCGAGCCGGCACTGTCGGGCGCGCCAGTCTCGGTTTCTCCGTATCGTGCCAAGTGTCATGCTCGAAACGGTAATGTAAAATGAAAAGAAACGCACATCCTATAACCTGACGGATATGTGACCTGCTTGTTTCCTCAGTAAATCAGTAGGGCAATCCAACGTAGTTTTCGGCGAGCGAGGCAGATGCCGCTTGCGAATGGACGAGATAGTCCAGCTCAGCCTCCTGGATGCGCTGGCCGAAATCGTCGGTGTCGGGGAAACGGTGCAGCATGGTGGTCATCCACCAGGAGAAGCGCACTGCCTTCCAGACGCGCGACAGGGCCCGCACTGAGTAGACATCGATGCCGGCGCGCGACTTGTCCTGGTAGAACTCGCGCAGGCCATCATAGAGGTAACGCACATCGCTGGCGGCGAGATTGAGGCCCTTGGCGCCTGTCGGCGGCACGATGTGGGCAGCGTCGCCGACGAGGAACATGCGGCCCAAGCGCATCGGCTCGGCAACGAAGGAGCGCAGCGGCGCGATCGACTTTTCGAAGGACGGGCCCGTGACGACGCGTGCGGCGACCTCCGGTGGCAGGCGAAGGCGCAGTTCGTCCCAGAAGCGGTCGTCGCTCCAGTCCTCGACCTTGTCGTCGAGCGGGCACTGGACATAGTAGCGGCTGCGGTGGGTCGAGCGCATCGAGCACAGCGCGAAGCCCCTGGGATGATTGGCGTAGATCAGCTCGTGATCGGCTGGCGGCACCTCGGCCAGGATGCCGAGCCAGCCGAACGGATAGGCCCGCTCATAGGTCTTGATCGCACCTTCTGGCACCGATTTGCGGCTGACGCCATGGAAGCCGTCGCAGCCGGCGATGAAGTCGCAATCGATGCGATGGGTAATGCCATCCTTCTCGTAGGTGACGAAGGGAGCGTCGGTATCGAAGCCTTGCGGCGTAACGTTCTTCGCGTCGTAGATGGTGGTCAGGCCTTCGGCCTGGCGCTTGTCCATCAAGTCGTGCGTTACCTCGGTCTGACCATAGACCATGACACGCTTGCCGCCGGTGAGCGCGGCAAGGTCGATGCGGTGAAGCCGGCTGTCAAAGGCAAGCGAGATGCCGTCATGCGGCAGTCCCTCGGCATGCATGCGCGCGCCGGCACCCGCCTCGTCGAGAAGGTCGACCATGCCCTGTTCCAATACGCCGGCGCGGACGCGACCGAGCACGTAGTCGCGGTCGACGCGTTCGAGGATGACGTTGTCGATGCCGCTGTTGGCAAGCAATTGTCCGAGCAGAAGACCCGAAGGGCCGGAGCCGATGATGACCACTTGCGTGCGCATTTGTTGTCCTTCTTGCCGCGCTGCCCATCCGTCGCGTGGCCGTCTCGGCCAGCCGTCGGCCGGGGCGCTTGGTTGCCTGGGCCTCGGCTAGTTGCCCGCTTTTGCGCCTATGCTTTCGATCTGTCCGGCGAGCGTATTGGCCAACCTTAGAGACGCCGCCGTCGCCACCGCCATCTGCGGCAGGAGAAGCCATTCCAGCGTCCAGGCCGCGCCGGAGCGTTCCTGTTCGTGTACCAGCGCCTGATGCATGCCCGAGAGCTGCGTCGCATTGAAACGCGCGAGCGTGACCAGCACTTCGGCTGCGACCGGGTTCTGCTTGTGCGGCATGGCCGACGAGCCGCCACCACCGCTGAGCGCGATCTCGTCGCCCCCCTGCGCCATCAGCGCGATGTCCTGGCCGAACTTTCCGAGGCTGCCTGTGATCAGCGACAGCAGGCTTGCGAAATCGGCGAGCCGGTCGCGCTGGCTGTGCCATTGCGGCGCGTCGTTGAGGCCGAGTTTTCGCGCCAGCGATGTGCGCACGGCGGCACCCTTTTCGCCGAGCTTTTCCAGCGTGCCGGCAGCACCGCCGAACTGGACGACAAGCAACTCCGGCTTCATGGCGGCCAGGCGCGCACGATGACGCTCGAGCGGTTCGCGCCAGGCGCGGATACGGTCGGCGACCGTGATTTCGATCGCTGCCTGCATGCGTGTGCGGCCCATCATGGGATTGGCGCCGAAACGCCGTTCGAGCGCGGTTAGCTTCGAGACTATTTCGACGAGCAGGCCGTCGAGCCGGTCGGCAATCACCTTCAAGCGCAGCACCAGTGCGGTGTCGATGACATCCTGGCTGGTGGCACCGAAATGGAGCTTGTCGCTGTGCGGCTTGCCGACTGCTGCACGCAACTGGCGCACCAGCTCGGGCACGACGACGCCATCGCGAGCAACGGCTTGCTTGAGCGCAGGCACGTCAGGCACAAACGAAGCCAGCGCCGAAACGATGGCGTCTGCGGCATCGCCGCCAATCACGCCCTCGGCGGCTTGCGCTTCGGCAAGCGCGCGCTCGAATGCAACCATCGCCGCCACCTCCGCTTCCACGGAAAACTGGCGAGACGCCTGCTCGTCGCCGAGCAGGCCTGACAGATAGGGGTGATCGAATGGCGAAACTGTCATGATCTAGATGTCAAGGAACACGGTTTCCTTGTCGCCCTGGAGGTGGATGTCGAAGACATAGGCATCGCCCGCGCGCGCGGCGATGAGGGTCGCCACGCGATGACGATGCTCGATGCGGGCGAGCACGGGATCCTCCGCATTGGCCTGTTCTTCGTCGGCAAAATACATGCGCGTGTTGAGGCCCAGATTGATGCCGCGCGCGACGATCCAGAAGCTGATGTGCGGCGCCATCAGCCGGCCGTCCTTGAATGGAGCGCGGCCGGGCTTGATGGTTTCGAAGACACATTCGCCCGAAACCATGTCGGTGGCCTTGCGGCCCCAGCCGGTGAAATTGGGGTCGGCTGCACCACGCAGTTCGGACGGGGAATTGTAGAGACCGGCGGCATCGGCCTGCCAGATTTCGATCAGCGCGTCCTTGAGCGGGGTGCCGGTGCCGTCGAGCACGCGGGCACGCACTGTGATGCGCTCGCCCTTGGTCTTGGCATTGACCATTTCGGTGCCGAGATCCTTGTCGTAGACCCCCGTGATGCCCGAGAAGTTCGGCGTCAAGCCGATATGGACGTAAGGGCCGGCGGTCTGCGAGGGGCTTTCCTTGAGCCGATTGAGAGCCTGAACCATCAGTTGCCCTCCAGGCGGTTTTCAAACAGCGACGAACGGCGGCCGCGCAAAACGATGTCGAACTTGTAGGCGCGCGCGTCCATCGGGATTGTCGCCTGCATGTCGAGTGCTGCGACCAGCATCTCGATCGCAGCGCGGTCGGGGATCGTCTTGACGATCGGGCACTGCCAGATCATCGGGTCGCCCTCGAAATACATCTGGGTGATGAGGCGCTGGGCAAAGCCGTGGCCGAAGACCGAGAAGTGGATATGCGCCGGGCGCCAGTCGTTGACGCCGTTCGGCCAGGGATAGGGTCCCGGCTTGATGGTGCGGAAAGCGTAGGAACCGTCCTCGTCGGTGATGGCGCGGCCGCAGCCACCGAAATTCGGGTCGAGGGCGGCAAGGTAGCTTTCCTTCTTGTGGCGATAGCGGCCGCCGGCATTGGCCTGCCAGAATTCGAGCAAGGCACCCGGCACGCCCTTGCCGCGCTCGTCGAGCACGCGGCCATAAACGATGATGCGTTCGCCGATCGCGCTCTCGCCGGGCTTCGCAAAATTATGGATCAGGTCGTTGTCGAGCTCGCCCAGCATATTGTGGCCGAAGACCGGGCCGGTGATCTCGGAAATGGTGTTGTCGAGCGACAGGAGCGCCTTTTGCGGCGAGCGCAGCACCGAGGTCTTATAGGTCGGCGTGAAGGCCGGCGGGTGCCAGTCGCGGTCACGCTGGAAGAAGGCACCTGTCTCGGGCTTGCGGTTGGAACTGGGATCAGTGGTCATCGGACTTGCCTGCATCCATTTCGGCGAAGACGTGCTTGGCGATCTTGATGGCGCGGTTGGCCGCCGGCACGCCGGCATAGATCGCGACATGCAGGAAGGCCTCGCAGATGTCCTCGCGCGAAGCCCCGGTGTTGGCGGTGGCGCGCACATGCATCGCCACTTCCTCGTCATGGCCAAGGGCTGCCAGCAGCGCCAGCGTCACCATCGAACGCTCGCGCTTGGTCCAGGTCGGGCGCGCCCACACCGTGCCCCAGGCGGACTCGGTGATCAGCTCCTGGAACGGCCGGTCGAAATCGGTCGAGCCCGTTTCGGCGCGGTCGACATGGGCATCGCCGAGCACGGAGCGTCGGACGGCGAGACCTTCGCGATACCTGGTCGAGGCTGGCGCCGATGGGTTCATTGTCAGTTCACTCCAGTGGAAGGCGGGCAACGAAGCGCCGCATGAGGGCGACCAGCGCTTCCGGCTGCTCGACACAAGGGATGTGGCCGGCGCCGTCGATGATCTTGAAACGCGAACCAGGGATGAGATCGGCCATGGAACGCACCAGTGCAGGCGGCGTCGAGCCATCCTGGTCACCGACGACGCAAAGCGTCGGCACCGATATCGCCTTGGCGGCTTCGGTGTAGTCGGCGTCGCGCAGCGCGGCACAGGTGCCCGTGTAGCCGGCAAGCGGCTGGCGCGCCAACATGTTGCGGTAGCCGATCAGGTCGTCCTTGCGCTTTTCATGGAATTCCGGCGTGAACCACAGCTTGAGAACGCCATCGGCAATGGAGGCGATACCGTCCTTTTCGACAGCGGCGATGCGGCTGTTCCAGTATTCGGTCGTGCCGATCTTGTGGGCGGTGTCGCAAAGGATCAGCGCGCTTACCAGATCGGGGCGCCTGGCATAAAGGCCCTGCGCGATCAGCCCGCCGACCGACAGGCCGCAGATGATGGCGTTCTTGACCTTCAGATGATCGAGCAGGCCAGCGAGATCGCCGATATGGTCGTCCATCGAATAAGGAGCAGTGCCGATGTCGGAAAGACCATGGCCGCGCTTGTCATAGGTGACGATGGGAAAGTCGCCGGCAAGGCGAACGATGACGTCGCGCCAGATACGGAAATCGGTGCCCAGCGAATTGGCGAAGACGATGACCGGCTTGTCCGCGGGCCCGCCGATGAGCTGGTGGTGCAGCGTGATGCCGCCGATGTCTGTGAACTGCACTCGATTTCTCCTCGTGATGACAGTGGATGAGTTGTTTGGTTTGGTAAAATGATATTTTGTGGCCTTCTCTTAACTGCTGGGTTATGAAAAGCCATGATCGAAAGCCGTGTCAGGTTCCGCCATCTCCAGACGTTCCTAGAAGTCGCGCGCCAGAAAAGCGTGGTCAAGGCGGCCGGGCTCCTGAATGTCAGCCAGCCGGCGGTGACCAAGACGATCCGCGAGCTGGAAGAAGCGCTCGGCGTTTCCGTGTTCGAGCGCGACGGGCGCGGCATCAAGATCACGCGCTCGGGCGAGGTGTTCATGCAGCATGCCGGCATGGCGATCACGGCACTTCGCCAAGGCATCGATTCGGTTGCCAATTCACGCGCCGAAGGGGCTCCGCCGATCCGTATCGGCGCGCTGCCGACGGTTTCAGCACATATCATGCCGCGCGCGATGAGCCTTTTCCTGAGCGAAAATACCGGCGGCACGATCAAGATCGTCACCGGCGAAAACGCGGTATTGCTCGAACAGCTCAGGCTCGGCGAGCTCGACCTCGTCGTCGGCCGCCTGGCGGCACCCGAGAAGATGACCGGCTTTTTCTTCGAGCACCTTTATTCCGAGCAGGTGGTGTTTGTGGTGCGAGCCGGCCATCCCCTGCTCCAGGCGGATCAGGATGTGTTCGAGCGGCTGAGCGAGTTTCCGCTTTTGATGCCGACACGTGGCTCGATCATCCGGCCCTTTGTCGAGCGCTTCTTCATCACGAATGGCGTGGCCTCGATCCCGACCGAGATCGAGACGGTTTCAGATGCTTTCGGCCGCGCTTTCGTGCGCCAGAGCGACGCGGTGTGGATCATCTCGCACGGTGTTGTCAGCGACGACATCAAGGCCGGCACGCTGAAGATGCTGCCCGTCGACACCTCGGAGACACGCGGGCCGGTGGGGCTGACCATGCGCACCGACACGCAGCCCTCGCCCGCGTTTTCGATCCTGCTCAAGACCATTCGCGAGGCCGCCGCCGAACGCGGCTGAAAGCAGCCGCCATTCGTCGCGCCCCCTCGCAATGGCAAGGTGCATCCGCTACATACGCTTCAAGCTTGGAATGAGGATGAGATGGCCGAGAAAACCGAAGGGCGAAAGACGATCGTATTGACCGGAGCCAGCCGTGGTATCGGCCATGCGACGGTGAAGCGCTTTTCGCGCGAAGGCTGGCGCGTCATCACCTGCTCGCGCCAGGCATTTTCCGACGACTGCCCGTGGCCGGCCGGCCCGGATGACCACATCAAAGTCGACCTCGCCGACCAGGGCGACGTCGGCAGCGCTGTTTCGGAAATCCGCCAGCGGCTCGAAAAAGAAGGCGGCCTGCTGCACGCACTGGTCAACAATGCCGGCATCTCGCCCAAGCACCAAGGCGGCGGGCGCATGAACTCGATCGACACGCCGATGCATGTCTGGCGCGACGTGTTCCAGGTCAATTTCCTGGCGCCGATCATGCTGGCGCGCGGCCTGTTCAAGGAACTCGCGGCAGCCAAGGGCTCGGTGGTCAATGTGACGTCGATCGCCGGAACCCGCGTCCACCCCTTTGCCGGCACGGCCTATGCAACGTCGAAGGCAGCGCTCGGCGCGCTGACGCGCGAGATGGCCGCCGATTTCGGCCCGCACGGCATCCGCGTCAATGCGATCGCGCCCGGCGAGATCGACACGGCAATCCTATCGCCCGGCACCGAAAAGATCGTCGAGACGATCCCGATGCGCCGGTTGGGCCTGACCTCGGAGGTCGCCGACATCATCTATTTCCTGTGCTCGAGCCAGGCGTCCTACGTCTCCGGCTCCGAAATCCACATCAATGGCGGCCAGCACGTGTGAAGGCACCCTTTCCTTCTCCCGTTGCGGGAGAAGGTGCCGCTATCCCGCCGACCCGGGTTGCTCATGCCCCTGGGGTGTGGGGAGACTTAGCTTGTCGAAGGGCCAGGCAAGTTAGGATGCGCACCCGCGCACATAAGCGTGACATTGCACCGCTTCAGACGTCGCCTGCGTCACGGCATAGATTCCCGACACTCTCCGCTCGTTTCACTCGCTCACGAGGTCGGGAATGACGACTTCATGTGCCGGTTTTAGCCAAACTCGAATGTCGGTGACCGGTGCAGGCGGCAACATGGCAAATGTTGCAGCCATTGGAGCTGTCGGCACAGCTGGTAGTTGGCGAAGGCGCCCCAATTCAGCCCGTCATTCCCGACCTCGTGAGCGAGGAACGAGCGGAGAGTGTCGGGAATCTATGCCGTGACGCATCTGAAATCCGACGCGGTGCAATGCTAACCTTGTGTGTACCGCTCAGGGAGCGCGCGCCCAAGCAGGGCACGGCCAAAACGAAAACGCCCGCCGAAGTGGAAACTTCGGCGGGCGTTTTGATTTGGTGGCCTGATATCAGGCCTTGATCTGCTTGGCTGCCTGATCGAGCGACAGCTTGACCGCGTCGACGATGTCGTCGACCTGCTTTTCGGTGATGATCAGCGGCGGGCAGAAGGCGAGCGCGTCGCCCATGTTGCGGGAGATGACGCCGTTCTGCTGCAGGATGCCGTTGACGAGGCCGCCGAGCGCGCCGACATTGCCCCATGGTGCCTTGGTCGCCTTGTCGGTGACCAGCTCTATGGCGCCGATCAGCGCGACACCGCGCACTTCGCCGATCAGGTCGTGCGAGGTCAGCTCGCGCAGGCGCTTTTGCATGTGGGCGCCGACGTCGCGGGCGTTGTCGACAAGGTTGCGCTCTTCGATGATGGCGATGTTTTCAAGTGCTACAGCCGCGGCGACCGGGTGGCCGCCGGCGGTGAAGCCATGGCCGAAGGTGCCGATGCGGTTGCTTTCGTCGGCAATCGGCTCGAACACCTTGTCGTTGATCAGCATGGCCGAAATCGGCAAATAGGACGACGAGATCTGCTTCGACATGACCATGATGTCGGGCTTCATGGCGTAGGTCTCGGTGCCGAACATCTTGCCGGTGCGGCCGAAGCCACAGATGACTTCGTCGGCGACGAGCAGGATGTCGTATTTCTGCAGCACGGCCTGGATCTTCTCCCAGTAGCCGGCTGGCGGCACAACGACACCGCCCGCGCCCATGACCGGCTCGCCAAAGAAGGCGGCGATGGTCTCAGGGCCCTCAGCCAGGATCAGCTTTTCGAGATCGTCGGCGAGACGGGTTGAGAATTCCTGCTCGGTTTCGCCCGGCAGCGCCTCGCGCCAGTAGTGCGGCGAGGAGGTGTGCAGCACATTGGCGATCGGCAGGTCGAAGGACAGGTGATTGTTGGGCAGGCCGGTGAGGCTGGCCGAGGCAATGGTGACGCCATGATAGGCGCGCTTGCGCGAAATGATCTTCTTGCGTTCAGGCTGGCCGAGCGCATTGGAGCGGAACCAGATCATCTTCATGGCCGTGTCGTTGGCCTCGGATCCGGAATTGGTGAAGAACGCCTTGCTCATCGGCACCGGCGCCATGGTGACCAGCTTCTCGGCCAGGTCGATCAGCGGCGAGTGACCCTTGTGGGTGAAGTTGTGGTAGAAGGGCAGCTTGGACATCTGCCGGGTTGCCGCATCGACAAGGCGCTGCTCGGAGAAGCCGACGCCGACGCTCCACAGGCCCGACATCGCCTCGATATAGCGTTTGCCGGCGATGTCCTCGACATAGATGCCGTCACCCTTTTCGATGATCAGCGGGCCGACTTCCTGATGCCGGCGGGCATTGGTGTAGGCGTGCATATGGTATTTCTTGTCGCGCGCCTCAGGCGAATTGGGCTGGCTGTCCATGGTGAGTTCCTCTGCTCGGTTTGCGGGCAGGCTTGTCGCCATCCGCGCTCAATCGGTCCGGCCGGTCGACGGCCGCTCTTGCAAAATCCGCGTTTTGCTGTTTGATGCATCATGTTTTTCCGACATTGGACTGTCAAGGGCCAGCGCGTGCCCGCAAGCAGGCCACGCCGTGTCGGCAGGATCGGGCAACGATGAACGAGAATTTCGGCTTACAGATGGTGGAACACGACAATCTCGGCGAGATTGTCTATGCTCAGCTGTCGGACGCGCTGATCAAGGGACGCTTTGCGCCAGACGCGCGGCTGACCATCCGCGATCTCGCGCAGTCGCTCGGCACCTCCGTGACACCGGTGCGTGACGCCATCCTGCGGCTGATCCAGGACGAGGCTTTGGTGCAGAAATCGGCGCGCGAGGTGCGCGTGCCCGTCATGACGCTGGAGCGCTATCTCGAAATCCGCCAGATCAGGATGAAGCTCGAGGGATTGGCCGCCCGCGAGGCTGCACTCAAGGCCGAGGACAAGGACATCGCCCGCCTGCGCGACCTGATCGCGCGCAACGAACAAGCGATCACTAACGAGGACTGGGCGACTGCGCTCGAACTCAACCAGACCTTCCACTTCGCCCTTGCCCAGATCGCCAACATGAATGTGCTGCGCGGCATCCTCAACCGGCTGTGGCTGCAGATGGGGCCGATGATCGCGGCATCGTACGAGCATGGCGGACGAGCGATGATCGACCAGCATCATGTGATCCTCGCGGCCATCGAGGCCCGCGACGCCGACAAGGCCGAACGCGCCATCGTCGACGACATCAGGGGTGCCAGCTCGTTCATCATCGACCAGCTCGCAGCGCTGAAGCCCGCCGGGAGTGCCGCCTGAGATGGACACTGTCGACTGCATCATCGCCGGCGCTGGTGTCATCGGCCTTGCCGTGGCGCGTGAGCTTAGCCGGCTTGGCATGGAGACTGTTATCATCGAGGCGGCCGATGCCATCGGCACCGAGACCAGCTCGCGCAACTCGGAGGTGATCCACGCCGGCATCTATTATCCAACCGGCAGCCTGAAGGCTGCGCTGTGCGTTGCTGGCCGCGGCAAGCTTTATGCCTATGCCGCCGAGCGTAACATTCCGCACAAGCGGTGCGGCAAGCTGATCGTGGCAACACTGCCCGAGCAGGTGGCGACGCTTGCCGGCATCATCGACAAGGCCAAAGCGTGCGGCGTCGATGATCTCGTCATGCTGAGCGCTGCCGAAGCGATGGCCATGGAGCCGCAGCTGACCTGCCAGGCCGCCGTGCTGTCGCCGTCGACCGGCATCGTCGACAGCCATGCCCTGATGCTTTCGCTGCTCGGCGAAGCGGAAGAAGGCGGCGCTTATCTCAGCCTCAATACGGAGATCGTATCAGGGCGGATCGAAGCCGACCGTTTTGTGCTGCGCACGCATGATCGCAGCACCGGCAGCGAATACGAGATCGCCGCCCGCCATTTCGTCAACGCGGCCGGGCTCGGCGCGAATGCACTGGCAAGCAGGCTCGAAGGTCTCGACCCGCAATTCGCACCAAAACTTCGTCTGGCGCGCGGCAACTATTTCTCGGTCACCGGCAAGCGAGCCTTTTCCAGGCTGATCTACCCGGTGCCGGAGCCGGGCGGGCTTGGCGTGCACCTGACGCTCGATCTCAATGGCGGCATGCGCTTTGGCCCCGATGTCGAGTGGATCGAAGAAAAGGACTACAGCGTCAATCCGCGCCGCGCCGACCATTTCTATGGCGAGATCCGCAAATATTGGCCCGACCTCGCCGACGGCAGCCTGAGCCCGACCTATAGCGGCATCCGTCCCAAGCTTTCCGCGCCCGGCGAGCCGGCAGCCGACTTCGTCATCCAGGGCCCGGAAACCCATGGCGTCAAAAACCTGGTCAATCTGTTCGGCATCGAAAGCCCGGGGCTGACCTCGTCGCTGGCGATCGCCGAACTGGTGGCACAAAGACTTATGCCAACCTATCTCTAGCCAAGCCTCCCAGACTCGCGTCTAGGCCAGCGCCGACGCAAGCCCCGCCCACTCCTCACGAACGACCCAGCAAGGACACAACATGTACCCGGAAGTGAAACTGTTCATCGATGGCAAATGGACGGCTGCTGAAGGCGGCAAGACCATCGACGTCTACAATCCCGCGACCAACGAGGTGATCGGCAAGGTCGCTTCGGCCGGCAAGGGCGATCTCGACCGGGCACTCGCCGCCGCCGAGCGTGGCTTCAAGGTGTGGCGCAAGGTTTCGCCGTTCGAGCGCTCCAAGGTGCTGCGCCGCGCCGCCGAACTGATGCGCGAACGCGCCGACGCGATTGCGGCACTGATGACGCAGGAACAGGGCAAGCCGGTCGGCGAAGCCAAGATGGAGATTCTGTCGTCGGCCGACCTGTTCGACTGGTTCGCCGAAGAAGGCCGCCGCACCTACGGCCGCGTCATTCCCGCCCGCGCTCCAGGCATCCAGCAGCTTGTCGTCAAGGAGCCTGTCGGCCCTGTCGCGGCGTTCACGCCGTGGAATTTCCCGGTGTCGCAGGCCGTGCGCAAGATCGGTGCTGCATTGGCCACAGGTTGCTCGATCATCGTCAAGCCGCCGGAAGAAACGCCTGCCTCGCCGGCTTGCCTGGGCGACATCTTTAGGGATGCCGGCCTGCCTGATGGCGTGCTCAACCTCGTCTATGGCAACCCGCCGGAGATTTCGGGCTATCTCGTACCGCATCCCATCATCCGCAAGGTGTCGTTCACCGGCTCGGTGCCGGTCGGCAAGCATCTCGCAGCCCTTGCCGGCACGCATATGAAGCGTGCGACGATGGAACTCGGCGGCCATGCGCCGGCGATGGTGTTCGACGACGCCGACATCGACGCCGCGGCGTTGACGCTTGCCACCTCGAAGTTCCGCAATGCCGGCCAGGTCTGCGTGTCGCCGACGCGCTTCCTGATCCAGGAAGGGTCCTACGACCGCTTCCTTGGCAAGTTCGTCGAACACGCCAAGGCGGTGAAGGTCGGCGACGGTCTCGACGCCAGCAGCCGCATGGGCCCGCTGGTCAACGAACGCCGCCTGGAAGCGGTCGAAAAGCTGATCAACGAAGCCGTCGCCGACGGCGCCAAGATCGAGACCGGCGGCAAGCGCATCGGCAACAAGGGCTCCTATTTCGAGCCGACGGTGCTTTCGGGCCTGCGCACCGACATGCGCATCATGAACGAGGAGCCGTTCGGCCCCGTCGCACTGGTTGTGCCGTTCAAGAGCTTCGACGATGTCGTGACCGAGGCCAACCGCCTGCCCTACGGGCTTGCGGCCTATGCCTTCACCACGTCGAACAAGACGGTCACCAACCTCGGTGCCGAGATCGAAACCGGCATGCTGACGATCAACCATCTTGGGCTGGCGCTGCCGGAGGTGCCGTTCGGCGGCATCAAGGACAGCGGCTACGGCTCGGAAGGCGGCTCGGAAGCGCTCGAGGCCTATCTGGTGACCAAATTCGTGACCCAGGCAGCCGTCTAAGCAACCATCAAGCCGGCGCCCCAAAAGGGCGCCGGTTTTCCTTCACGACGTCTTCGGTCGTTTCGACTGCAAGATGTTGCGGATCGAAAAGCTCGAATGGATGCGGGCGAGCCCCGGCAGCGCCGACAGGATCTCCTTGTGCACGCGCTCGAAATCAGCGGCACTCGCCACCTCGACGCGCAGGAAATAATCGGAGTCGCCGGTCATCAGGTAGCACTCCTTGATCTCGGGATAGCGCCGCACGGCAAGCTCGAAGCGGTTGAAATATTCCTCGGTCTGCCGCTCCAAAGTGATCTGGACGATGACGGCGATGCCCTCGTCGGCGGCGGCGTTGCCGATGATCGCGGTATAACCGCGGATCACGCCCTCCTGTTCCAGCAATTGCACCCGCCGCAGGCATGCCGATGCCGACAGCCCGACCTCGGCCGCCAGCTTGGCATTGCTGACGCGCGCATTGGCGCGCAACGCCCGGATGATGCCGCGGTCGATGGCATCCAGAGACGACATCGCATTTCCTTTCAAATAGACGATGAAAATTTCACTCAAGCGCAATTGTTCGCATAGTCTTCGTCACATTGGCAAGATTTCCGTCGATCATTGCGGTATTCTCTTGGCTTGGTGAGGACAGTTTTCCGGAAATGAACATGGGTGCGCAAAGCGACATCGAAAGCCGTGCGGCTTGTGGCGTGCTGACCATCGACCTGGCAGCGCTGGTTGCGAATTACGAGCAGTTGTGCCGGCAAACCGCACCCGGCAAGGCTGCGGCGGTGGTCAAGGCCGACGCCTATGGGCTCGGCGTGGCAGAGGTGGCACCGGTGCTCTACGATGCGGGTTGCCGCGACTTCTTCGTTGCGCATTTCATCGAGGCGATCAGGCTGAAGCCGCATCTCGCCGCCGACGCGCGCATCCTGGTGCTCAACGGCCTTTTGCCCGGCAGCGAGGATGATTGCGCCGACCTTGGCATCGTTCCGGTGCTGAATTCGCTCGAACAGGTCGCCAACTGGTCGGCCACGGCCAAGGCGCGCGGCGTTACTTTGCCAGCGGTGCTCCAGGCCGATACCGGCATGTCGCGGCTTGGCCTCGCGCCCGAAGAACTCGACGCGCTGCTTGCCGAACCAAAGCGGCTCGACGGCATTCATGTCGACATCATCATGAGCCACCTTGCCTGCGGCGACGAGCCGGCGCATGGCGCCAATGCCCGCCAGCTGGCACGCATGGGCGCTGTTCGCGCCCGCTTTGCCGACGCCAAACTGTCCTTTGCCAATTCGGCCGGCATCTTCCTCGGTGAAGATTTTCGTGGCGACCTCGCCCGGCCGGGAATAGCACTTTATGGCGGCGCACCGCTCGCCGAAGGCGACAATACGATGCTGCCAGTGGTGGGGCTTGAGGTCGGCGTGGTGCAGACCCGCACCGTGCCGTCAGGTGCCGAGATCGGCTATGGCGCGAGCTTCGTTGCCAAGTCCGAGATGCGGCTTGCCACCATCGCCGCCGGTTATGCCGATGGGCTGCCGCGCCATCTCAGCAATTCGGGTGCTGCCTATTTCGGCGACGTGCGCCTGCCGATCGTCGGGCGTGTGTCGATGGACAGCATCATTCTCGATGTCACCGCCCTGGCGCCCGGCACGCTCAAGCTCGGCGACATGGTCGAGCTGATCGGTCCGCACCAGACGCTTGAGATGATCGCGGCGGATGCCGGCACCATTTCCTACGAAATCCTGACCAGCCTGGGCCGGCGCTACAAGCGCCGTTACCTCAGCCCGGCAGCGCGCTAACCACAGGGGCAATCATGCGCATAGTCATTCTCGGTGCCGGTGTCATCGGCGTCACCTCCGCCTACTATCTGGCCAAGGCCGGACACAAGGTCACCGTGCTCGACCGCCAGTCGGGTCCCGCACTTGAGACCAGCTTTGGCAATGCCGGCGAGATCTCTCCCGGCTACGCCTCGCCCTGGGCGGCACCCGGCATTCCGCAGAAGGCGATGAAGTGGCTGTTCATGAAGCATGCGCCGCTGATCATCCAGCCGATGCTCGACATCTCGACCTGGCGCTGGGTGACGGCGATGCTGCGCAACTGCACCTCGTCGCGCTACGCCCTCAACAAGAGCCGCATGGTGCGCCTTGCCGAATACAGCCGCGACTGCCTGATTTCGCTGCGCGACGACACCGGCATCGAATACGACCACCGCACGCAAGGCACGCTGCAGCTGTTCCGCTACCAGAAGCAGCTCGACGGCATGGCCAAGGACATCGAGGTGCTGCAGAGCGACGGCGTGCCGTTCGAGGTGCTGGACGCCTCAGGCTGCGTTGCCGCCGAGCCGGGCCTGGCGCCCGTGCGCGAAAAGGTTGCCGGCGGCCTGCGCCTGCCCAATGACGAGACTGGCGACTGCTTCAAGTTCACCAACGAGCTGGCAAAGCTTGCGGAGGCACTCGGCGTCGAATTCCGCTTCGGCGTCAAGCTCGAGGGCCTGCGCCAGCAGGGCAACCGCATCGTTGCCGTCAGCACCTCGGAAGGCGAGGTCGAGGCCGACATGTTCGTCGGCGCGCTCGGCAGCTTCACGCCTGCCTTCGTCAAGCCGCTCGGTCTCAAAGTGCCCGTCTATCCGGTCAAAGGCTATTCGATCACCGTGCCGATCATCGACGAAGCGCGCGCGCCGGTGTCCACCGTCATGGACGACACCTACAAGATCGCCATCACCCGGCTCGGCGACCGCATCCGCGTCGGCGGCATGGCCGAGATCGCCGGCTTCAACACCGATCTGTCGCCGTCGCGCAAGGCAACGCTGCAGTTTTCGGTCGAGGACCTATTCGGCGGCGCCGGCGACCAGAGCCGCGCAACCTTCTGGAGTGGGCTCAGGCCGATGACGCCAGACGGCACGCCGGTTATCGGGCGCACGAAGTTCGACAATTTCTACCTCAACACCGGCCACGGCACGCTGGGCTGGACCATGGCCTGCGGCTCGGGCCGCGTGCTCGCCGACATGATCGGTGGCATCCGTCCGGAGATCGACGTCGCCGACCTTTCGCTGTCGCGCTACGCCTGAGCAAAGTCGCTGGGCTGAGAAATCTCGGTCCAGCTACTCGGCGGCCTTGAGCAGCTTTGGTCCCTCGGCCGGTTTCGGCTCGACCTGTTTTGTCCCAACGGTAGCCCGCTTCACCCATTCGCCAAGCCGCTCCATGTAGAGATAGAGCACGGGCGTGACGAACAGCGTCAGCGTCTGGGACACCACGAGCCCGCCGACGACGGCGATGCCGAGCGGCTGGCGCAACTCGGCACTGGCGCCGGTGCCCAGGGCGATGGGCAAGGTGCTCATCATCGCGGCCAATGTCGTCATCATGATCGGACGGAACCGCATCAGGCATGCCTTGTGGATCGCCTGCGCCGCCACCATGCCGTCGCGCCGCAAGGTGAGTGCGACGTCGATCATCATGATCGCGTTCTTCTTGACGATGCCGATCAGCATCAAAAGCCCGATCACGGCGATGACCGACAGGTCGAAGCCGAGCCAGGACAGCGCAAGCAGCGCACCGACAGCCGCCGCCGGCAGGCCCGACAGAATGGTCAGCGGGTGGATGAAGCTCTCATAGAGCATGCCGAGCACGACATAGATGGTCAGGATCGCGCCGAGGATCAGCAGGCCCTGGTTGGCGGCGGCATCCTGGAAGGTCTTGGCCGTGCCGTAGAAGCTGGTCACGACATTCTGCGGCATGCCGATCTCGGCCTTGAGCTTGTCGATCTGGGCGATGCTGTCACCCAGGGCGACCTTGTCGGGCAGGTTGTAGGAGATGGTAACGGCGGGAAGTTGGCCGAGCTGGTTGACGGTCAGGGCACCAGCACTCCGCTCGACATGCGAGAACGAGCCCAGCGGTATGAGCGTGCCGTTGGCGCCGGCGACTTCGATTCGCGCCAGCCTCTCCGGCGTCCAGTCGACGCGCGGATCGAGTTCCATGATCACCTCATAGCTGTCGCTTGGCGTATAGATCGTGGAAACCTGCTGGGTGCCAAAGCCGCCATAGAGCGTCGAGCGCAGCACATCGGCGGTAACGCCAAGCGAAGCCGCCTTGTCGCGGTCGATGACCAGCTTGGCCTGGAGCGCGTTGTTCTGCAGGTCGGAACTGACATCGGCGAAAACTGTCCTTTCGGCGGTCATCGCGTCGGTCAGCTTCTGCGCCCACTGGTTCATCAGCTTTCCATCAAGGCTCTGGACGACCAGCTGGTACTGGCTGGCCGAGCCGCGCGCCCCAACCGACAGGTTCTGCACCGGCGACATGAAGGCCTGGATGCCCGCGATCGGCGCAAGCTGCCGGCGCAGATCGGCGAGCACCTGCTGCAAGGGCGGACGTTCGGTCTTGGGCTTCAGTTCGACAAAAAGCCGCGCCGCGTTCATGGCGCCGGAGCCGCCGCCACCGCCGCCGACATTGGAGGCGACGTGGGCGACATAGGGCGACTTGGCGAAGACATCCACGACCTTGGCCTGCAGCGCCTTCATCGCATCGAACGAGATATCCTCGCGCGCCTGGGTGGTGACCTGAAGCTGGCCGATGTCTTCGAGCGGAAAGAAGCCCTTGGGCATGGTTTGGAGTTGATAGGCGGTCATGGCGACCGTTCCGAGGAATATGGCGAAAACCACCGGATGGAAGCGGAAGCAAAGCTTGAGCATGCGGTCGTAGCCGCGCAGGACCGCTTCAAAGCCTCGCTCCAGCGCACCACCGAGCCCGGTGTCGCTGTGCGAGGCAATCGGCAGCCGTGACGCCAGCATCGGCGTCAGCGTCAGCGAAACGAATGCC
Organism: Aminobacter sp. GW821-FHT11F06; assembly: GCF_058808215.1. Lineage (NCBI taxonomy): Bacteria > Pseudomonadati > Pseudomonadota > Alphaproteobacteria > Hyphomicrobiales > Phyllobacteriaceae > Aminobacter > Aminobacter sp. GW821-FHT11F06. Next base: position 678,964 of record NZ_JBXARL010000002.1, read on the forward strand.
GACACCAAAATGGCGACGACGACCACGACGGCGAACTCGTAGAAGATCTTTCCGATCACCCCACCCATCAGGAGCACGGGGATGAACACGGCGACCAGCGACAGCGAAATCGCGATGATGGTGAAGCCGATCTCGCGCGAGCCTTTCAGCGCCGCCGCGAATGCGCCTTCGCCATCCTCCTCGACATGGCGGACGATGTTTTCCAGCATGACGATGGCATCGTCGACGACTAGGCCCACCGACAGCGTCAAGGCCATGAGCGAGATGTTGTCGATCGAAAACCCGAAGAGATACATGACGCCGAAGGTGGCGATCAGGGAAATCGGCACGGCAAGTGCCGGGATCAATGTGGCCCAAAGCCGGCGCAGGAAGAGGAAGATCACCAGCACCACAAGCGCGATCGTCAGCCCAAGCGTGAACTGCACGTCGCTGACGGCAGCGCGGACAGACGCGGCTCGGTCGTTGAGGGACTCCAGCGACGCGGCCGCCGGCAACTCGCTGCGGAATGTCGGCAGCATTGCCTTGACCTTGTCGACCACAGCCACGGTGTTGGCGCCGGGCTGGCGCTGGACCGCCAGGATGATGGCGCGTGTGCCGTCATACCAGCTCGCCGTCTGCAGGTTGGCGACGGAATCGATGACCTTGGTGACGTCGCCGAGGCGGACAGGCTTGCCGTCCTTGCTGGCGATGATGAGATTGGAGAAGTCCGAGGCATTGTTCAGCTGCGTGTTGGCGACGATTGTCAATTGCTGCTGGTTGCCCTGGAGTGTTCCCAAGGGAGCATTGGAATTGGCGCCGGAAATCGCCGTCGAAAGCTGGGCGGTGGAAATACCGCGCGCCGCCAGAGCATCGGCATCGACCTGGATCCGCACGGCATATTGCTGGCTGCCAAAGATCGACACCTGCGCGACGCCGTCCAGTGTCGACAATGAAGGTGAAATGACCTGCTGGGCAAAGGCGTCGAGGTCGGTGAGCGGCACGACATCGCTCTTGAGGGCCAGCAGCAGGATCGGCGCATCGGCCGGATTGACCTTGCGATAGCTCGGCGGCGAGGGCATTTCGTCCGGCAACGCGCGGGCGGCGCGGGCGATGGCTGCCTGCACGTCGGCGGCGGCGGCATCGATGTTGCGGTTGAGCACGAACTGGATCGAGATCGACGTCGAGCCGAGCGAATTGGTCGTCGAGATGCTGTCTATGCCAGCGATCGTGGCGAATTGCTTGATCAGCGGCGTCGCCACCGAGGTGGCCATGGTGTCGGGCGCGGCCCCGGGCAGGCTCGCCGAAACGTTGATCACCGGGAAGTCGGCCTGCGGCAGGGCCGCCACCGGCAATCTGCCGTAGGCGAACAGGCCGGCAAGCACCAGAGACAGCGACATCAAAAGTGTCGCGACCGGCCGGCGTATGCAGAATTCGGAAATGTTCATTGCCGCGCTCCCGCGGAGCCAGGCCGCGCGACATAGGCCGCTGGCTGCACCTTGGCCGCATCGCCGGTCGCGGCTGCAGCGGCGGAGGGCCGTACGGCAGCACCCGGCTTCAGCCGCAGCTGGCCTTCGGTCACCACCTGGTCGCCAGGATTGAGGCCGGAAGCGATGGCGGAGTTCGCGCCGTCGCTGACCGCCACCTGGACGGGGCGAAGCTCGACGGTGTTGTCGGGCCGGACAAGATAGACGAACTGGCCGTTCTGGCCGGATTGCAGGGCAACCGTCGGGATGATCGTCGTATTGGGCACGGATGGCTGATCGACCTCGACATCGACATACTGGCCCGGCCATAGCGCAAGGTCGCCGTTGGAGAAGGTGGCGCGCATGGCGATGGTGCCCGATGCCGTATCGACAGCAGAATCGATGAAATCCATGACGCCTGAGGCAACAGGATCCGTACTGCCCGCCATCAGTGCCCTGACTATCGGCGGCGTACCGGCATCGACAAGCTTCTTGAAGATGGCCAACTGTGCTTCGGGAAGGTGGAACATCACCTCGATGGGGTCGACCTGCGTGATGGTCACGAGCCCGTTGTTACTGGACGAGGACGTGTTGCCGACGACATCTCCAACAGCGATCTGCACCGCGCCGAGCCGACCCGATATCGGCGCCTTGATCAAGGTGTAGTCGAGCTGGACCTGATCGGCATCGATGGCTGCCTGGTCGCCGGCGACATTCGCTTGTGCTCCCAGCTGCAACGCCAGCGCAGTGTCATAGGCCTGCTGCGTGCCGGCCTGCTTGGAGGCGAGATCTTTTGCGCGGTTCATATCGGCGGTGGTGCTGACCAGCAGGGCATTGTCCTTGGCAAGGGTTGCCTGATCGCGTGCCAGTTGCGCGCGCAACGAACGGTCGTCGAGCGAGATCAACAGGTCGCCGGCCTTCACCATTTGACCGTCCTTGACGTGGATTTCCGTCACCTGGCTCGATATCCGAGCCCCGACCTCGACAACGGCAGGCGACTGCACGGTGCCGAAACCTCTGGTAACAATGGGAAACGTGCCGCTCTCAGCCGCCGCGACCGTCACCGCTATCGCGTTGCCGTGTTGCGCTGTCGGATCCTTGGACGATGCGGCCACCGGCTGGCCGGTTTTTTGCGCAGCGGTGCCCAGACCAGCCACAGTGTTGGTGAGATAATGCCGCGCCGTATCGGTCAGCTGCGGAAACAGCAGAAGTGCGGCGGCAACCACAAGCGCCACTGGCGCCAAGACGGCAGACCGGAATGTCCACATAAGACAGCTCCCGAGCGCATGAACCCGTTTCCGCGCGCGCCCCGCGACAACACGTCATGGCACAACCAAGCTCTTTCGGCTGCGTATTACGACGAGCAGTCATTGCACATGTAGGAAGCGGATCGGCAGCGGCGAGCAAATCGAGGCTGTGTTACCAAGAATTAATCTGCGCGAATGGCACGGCGATCATACCCTGCCAAGGGCTCATGCCTTGGCCAGAATGGCCCGGGCGCGGGCAATGATCGGTGCGTCGACCATCTTGCCGTCGAAAACGAAGGCGCCGCGGCTCTCGCTCGCGGCCATTTCGGCTTCGGCAACAAGGCGCCTCGCCCAATCGAGTTCGGCTTCGGTCGGCGAAAAACCTGCGTTCAAGACAGCAACGGCGGAAGGGTGGACGCAGGTCGCGCCATCGAAACCAAAGGTTTTCGCCTCGGCGGCGGCGGCCCCGATGGCGTCGATGTCGGCATAATCGGCGATACCGCGCAGCAGGCCAAACGACAGTTTTCCGGAGGCCTTGGCGGCCATGTGCACCATCTGCTTGGGAAGGCGAAGCACCGCGGGTGTCGCTGAAGCCCCCATGGCGGTGGCGAAATCCTCGCCGCCAAGCGCCAGCCCCATCACGTTGGGGTGCGCGGCGAGCGCACGGGCGTCGAGCACCGCCCCGGGGTCCTCGACAAGGCCGATGAAGGGCATCGGATCCCTTATTGGCGCGAGATGGGCCGCAAGACGGTCAAGCTGCTCCAATGTCGCCAGCTTAGGCAACATCAGACCGCAAGCCCCTGCCCTGCAGGCGGCCGCCGCATCCTCGAACTGGAGATCGGTTTCGGAGTTGATGCGCACAAAGACGGTAGCTCCCGCCTGCCCGACATGTCGGACCGCCTCGCCCAAACCTTCGCGTGCCGCGAGCTTGCTGTTCGCCGGTACCGAATCCTCAAGGTCGAGGATGATCGCATCGGCGCCCCGCTCATATGCCTTGGCGATGAACCGCTCGGCATGGGCCGGCACATAAAGCAGGGAGCGCAGTTTCATTTTTCGGCCCCCGCGACGATTGCCGCGACAGCCTCGGGTGCAACACCGGCCTCCTCAAGCACCTCGGCGGTGTGTTCGCCCAGCCCGGGTGCTGGGCGACGAAAAGTTCCAGGCGTCGCCGACAGTCGCGGCACGATGTTGTGCATAGGCAGGGTGCCGTGGTCCTCATCGTCGAGCGAAACGATCACTTCGCGCTCGGTGAAATGTGGGTCGGTGGCAGCGTCGGCGATGCTGTAGATCGGCCCGACGGTAGCGCCGCTGTCGCGCATAACGACCAGCGCTTCGTCATGCGAGCGGGTGGCGAACCAGGCGCCGATCGCCTCGTCGACAAGTTCGCGATGCTTGAGGCGTTCGCTGTTGGTGGCAAAGCGCGGATCGGCATTCATGTCGGCCCGGCCGATGATCTCGAAGATGCGGCGCGCCACAGCCGGCGTCGAGCCGGAAAGGGCGACGTATTTGCCGTCGGCGCAGCGATAGACGTTGCGCGGGCTTGCGGTGTTCGAGGCGCTGCCGACACGCTCCTTGACCTTGCCGGTGAGCGCATGGATGCCCGCTTCGGGTCCAAGCACGGAGAAGATCGGTTCCAGCAGCGACAGGTCGACGACCTGGCCACGCGCCTTACCCTTTTGGCGGGCGAAAAGGGCTGTCATCGTCGCCGACATGCCATAGATGCCAGCGATCATGTCGGCCAGCGCCAGAGGCGGCAGAACCGGCTCGCGGTCGGGAAATCCGGTGCGATAGGCATAACCGCTCATGCCCTCGACGATGGTGCCGAAGCCGGGGAATTCGGCATAAGGCCCGGTCTGGCCAAATCCGGAAATGCGCACGACAACGAGATCGGGATTGCGCTCAAGGAGCAGGTCCGGGCCGAAGCCCATCTGCTCCAGCGTGCCGGGACGGTAGTTCTCGATCAGTACATCGGCGCCGTCGATCAGCGCCCACAGTGCGGCGCGATCGGCGGGCTCGCGCAAATTGAGGACGACCGAGCGCTTGTTGCGGCCATAGGTCTTCCAGAAGATCGACAGGCCGTCTTCTTTCCACTCGCGCAGCGGATCGCCGACCGGCGGCTCGATCTTGACGACGTCGGCGCCAAAATCGGCGAGCTGCAGCGACAGCATGTTGCCGGCGACGAGCCGCGACAGGTCGAGCACCTTGATACCCTCAAGCGGCCCCTCGGCGGTCGGGTCCCAGTGCATGTGGGAAAAGCCGGTCATCGGATACGCTCGCCTGTCTCCTTGTCGAACAAAAGCACCTTGGCGGGATCGAAGCCGAGTGTCACGCGCTGGCCCGACTGCAAAGGTGCAGCCTCGCTCAGCACCATGGAGATGTCGGTCGACACGATACGCAGCAGCACCTCCTGCGCATCGCCGGTGGGCTCGACAAGCACCACCTCGGCACCAACACCATTGTCGGCAAGGCCGATGTGTTGCGGCCGGATGCCGTAGACGATCTTGCGGCCCGGCGCGAGATTGGCGCCCGCAGGCAACGGCAAGGTGGCGCCATCGGCCAGGCGCAGTTCCGATCCGTCGACCTCGCCATGCAGCAGGTTGATCTCGGGCGAGCCGATGAAGCCGGCGACGAACAGGTTGCACGGGTTCTTGTAGAGCTCCAGCGGCGGGCCCATCTGCTCGATCTTGCCGCCATTCAGCACCACGATCTTGTCGGCCATTGTCATGGCCTCGGTCTGGTCGTGGGTGACGTAGATAGTGGTCTTGCCCAGGCGCTGATGCAACTTCTTGATCTCGCCGCGCATCTTGACGCGCAGCTTGGCATCGAGATTGGACAGCGGCTCATCGAAGAGGAAGGCGCGGGGGTCGCGTACGATGGCGCGGCCCATCGCCACGCGCTGGCGCTGGCCGCCGGAGAGTTCGCGCGGCAGGCGGTCGAGCAGCTTTTCCAACCCGAGGATTTCGGCGGCCTCCGCGACACGCTTCTGGATCTCGGCCTTGGAGACGCCGGCGAGCTTGAGCGCGAAGCTCATATTGTCGGCAACCTTCATATGCGGATAGAGCGCATAATTCTGGAACACCATGGCCAGGTCGCGCTCCTTGGCCGGCATGTCGTTGACGATCTTGCCGCCAATGGTGATCTCGCCGGAGCTGATGTCTTCGAGCCCGGCGATCATCCGCAAGAGCGTCGACTTTCCGCAGCCGGACGGTCCGACCAGGACGACGAATTCGCCCCTGCCCATGTCGAGCGAAATGTCGTCGAGCACCGGCACGCTGCCATAATTCTTGCCGACATTCCTGAGTTCGATTTCTGACATGCTTCTCCCTTTCGATACGCCCACGCAGGTCCCCGCCCCAGCCGCCAGGCCTGGAGCGGGGACCACAGTCTCAGGCCGTCTCGATGATTTCGACAGTGCCCACGCTCATGCGGGCGAGCGCGCCGAGGCGCAGGCCGGCCATGCCGTAGGTGTATTTGCCGTCTTTCGCCTCGATCAGCGTCTTGCCGTCGATGGCAAAGGACAGCGCATCGCCCGCCGCCGAAAACGCGAAGGCATAGTTCTGCCCGAACGCGCGCTTGAACGGCGCGCGCGCCAGAACCGTCGTGCCGAAATCCTCCTTGATGATCACCACATCGTCGCCATCGAAGCCGGCGGCGTAGAACTGGCTGGTGCCTTGCGCGCGCGCTGTCACCAGTTGCGATGCACCGGCGAGCGGCTGGATGTCGGCCACAACCTTGACGTCGCGGGCGTAATAGTGGCCGGCCCACATGTCGGCGTCGCTGGGCGTGTGCGCATGGATGCGGCCGTTCTGCAGGGTCCAGTGGCCGCGGTTCCAGGTGAAGCGCGAAACAGCGCCCCACTCCTGCACTTCGGTACGCGGGTCGATGACGGTGCGGCCAGCGCCCTCGACCTTGAAGTCGGCGAGATACAGGCGGCCCAGGAACTTCAAGCGGCCGAAATATTCGACCTGGATGCCGATCTCGTCGATCGCTTCCAGCCCTTCAGGCACGGTGAATTCGTAGTCCTGCCAGCCCTCGTGACTGGGCACATGCCAACCGCCGATCTCTTCGATGGCACCCGACATGGCGCGGCGCACGTATGGCACCACGCGCAGATTGCCGTCGCCGTTCCACGGATCGAGCCAGAGCTTGAACGACACCTTCTGGCCGGCATCGACCAGCGGGGTGAACATCGGGCGATAGCGCTCGTCGTCGAAATCCTCGCGGCGGTAGAACGGCTTCCAGAAGATGCGCCCGCCATGACCGCGCTCAAGCCGGTCGAGCTGGATTTCGAGCGAGCCGCGCGAACCTTCGACGTGCCTTTCGGTCGAAGCCTTGACGCTGATCTGGTTGAAGCCAGCGGTGCGGAAGGCGTGCGTCGAGCCGGGCAGGTCGAAGTCGAAGCGCACGCCGCGCCGGGTGAAATCCTCCAGCCAAAGTGCCGGCACCTCGTCGCCGCGCAGCTGCAGCGCAAGCACGGTCAGCTCACGGGCGAAGGAGGGAATATCGACGATATTGAGCGAACCGACGACGCCCGAGGCGATGACAAAGTCGTTGATCGGCTTGCGGTATTTGTCCCAGCCCGGCTGCACGCCCTGGAAGGTGCCGACGATGGCACCGGCATTGCCAGCATTGCAGTCGGTGTCCCAGCCAGCCATGGTGGCGATCTCGGCGGTGCGCGGCAGGTCGCCTTCACCGTAGAGGATCGCCATGACAGTCACACCCGCATTGGGGATGATGTGGCAGACGCCGGGATAGCGGTCATAGCCCCATTCGGCGGTCAGCATGTCGCGGCAGGCGCGCCAGTTGCCTGGATTGGCCTTGTGGAAGGCAATCACCGCATTGGCGACACGTGCATAGGTCGAGCGTGCATCGATGGTTGCAAGTGCCGCTTCGATGATCTCATTGATCGAGGTTGCCTCGAAGGCCTTGGCGATGGCAGCCGCGCAGAAGCGCGCGCCGTTCAGCCCCTCGCCGTCATGGGCGACGGATGCCGCACGCGCCGATGCGTCGGCGGCCTTTTGCGGCTCGCCCGGATGCACCCAGCCCCAGCTGTCGATGAAGATCTGGCCGCCGATCTGCTCGGCGACGCTTGCGCCGTTCTGGGCGATGGAGCCCGACTGCGGCGCGGGGATGCCAGCGCGCAGATTGCGATAGGCGGTGTGTTCGGTCGACACGCCGAAACCGCCCCACCAGTACATGCCGTGTTCTTCCGCAGCGTAGTTGACCCAGGTCTTGCCGACATGTTCGGCGGTCGCTTCGAGACCGTAGTCGCGCAGCGCGCGGATGAAATAGACCGGGCCATTGGTGTCGTCGTCGGCGGCGAAATTCTTGAAATCGCGCAGATACTGGGTGACTTCGCCATAGGTTTTCTGGATGCGCTCATAGCTCCAGATTGTGGGTTCCACCGGTGCGCCAAGCCGCACGCCGATGGCCTTGCCGATGAAGCCGGCATAGATCTTTTCGTAAATCGTCTCTTTGGTGAGCTTGGGCATCATCGGTCTTTCGTTATGGACTAGAGCGTAAGGGCGGCACGGCGCGTGGCGCGCGCGTCAGCGGCGGCCTGGTCGGCGGAGATGATCGCCTTGACCGTTTCGGTAAAGGCATCGGCCGAGGCGTTGAGGTCGAGCCGATTGGTCTTGTCGAGCAGCGCGCGGTCGGCTTCGGAGATGACGCTTTCGCCATGCATGGCGCCGAGGATCGCGCCGGCCATCACGCCGATGGAGTCGGTGTCGCGGCCTGAATTGATGCCGTCCTCGATCGACTTGCGGAAGTCGCCGTCATTGAGAAGGCAAAAGCCCAGCGCCAGCGGCAGCTCCTCGATGGCGCCCAGGCGGCTCGGCTGGTAGGCGTTGGTCAGCCTTCCGACCTTGCCGGGCGTGTGGTTGACGTCGTCGCCCATCGGCGAATAGGGCGCCATGGCCTTGTGGAATTCTGCAACGACAGTCGCGTAATCGGCCTTGGACGCCTTCAGCTTCCTTGTCACCGCGACAATGTCGGCGATGGCATTCTTGGTGCCGTCCTTGGCAAGGGTCAGCACAGTGTCGATCACGGCTTCGATCGACGTGCCGGGAATGAAGGCCGCGGCAACCGCCGCCGCGAACACGCCGGCAGCTTCGAGGCCGTAGCTTTCCTGATGGCCCGAGGCGAAAGCAATCGCCTCGTCATAGGCGGCCTTGGGATCGCAGGCGTTGACCACGCCGATCGGCGCCACATACATCGCAGCACCACAATTGACCATGTTGCCGATGCCCCCCTGGCGCGGGTCGCAGGATGCCAGCTGGTGGCGCTGGAAAATCCACTTCTCGGGATAAAACAGCCGCTCGATCAGCATCGCTTCGCGCTGCAATTCGGGCACATAGCGCGGGATCCAGGCGATCTGGCGCACCATGCCGTCGGCCATGTCCCAGGCGTCGAGATGCCTGCCGGTCTCGGCGTAGATATCCATCAGGCACAGCGTCATCATCGTGTCGTCGGTGACGATGCCGCTGCCGCGCACCCTGCCGTTGCGCGCCGTGGTATCGAGCGACATCTTGTGCCACTGCGTGTCGAGCGAGGTCACCCGCCCGTAGCGTTGAGCGATTTCGGCGGCGGAAAGCTTTTCGATCGGCGCTCCGATGGCGTCGCCTAAGGCGACGCCATGGATGAGCGCTCGGACCCTGCCCTTCAGCGAGAGCCCTTGTGCATCACTTGGCAGCATCAAGAACGGTCCTTGCGTATTCGTTGAGACGCTTGCCGCCGGCGGCTTCCCATTCGGCGACATACTGGTCCCACTGATCCATCTTGGCTTCGCCGGAGATGAACTTGTAGACCCAGGCACGGTAGACGTTTTCGGTGGCGTCGAGATCGGCGGCATAGTCGGCCGGCCAGACGAAGGCGTTGTCAGGCTTGAAGTACTTCTGGGTTGTCGTCATCCACTGCTGGGCGGCTTCGGACTGCCAGACCACAGGCGGCTTCCAGTTCGCCGCCACCATGAAGCGGGCATACCAGGTCGCGATCTTGTCGGTGACCTTATAGGTGTCGCCGTCCTTGGTGTATTCTTGGCCTTCGAAGCCCAAGCGGTCCATCATCTGGCCCTCGGGGCTCGCCATGAAGTCGAGCAGCTTCATCACCTCGGCCTTGTGCGTGGACGTGGCCGAGATCGCCAAACCGCGCGATTCCTTCGACACGTCGACAGCCGCCAGCCCCTGGCCAGCCGGGCCCTTGGGCGGCGACAGCAGCACCAGTTCGGTACCCGGATGCACCTGGCGCATCTTGCCGCCATAGATGTCGATGACTTCGCCCGACGAGCCGAAGATCACACCGACCTTGCCGGTGTAGAACTTGTCTTCCTTCACGTCGAACTTGGTGGTGATGTATTCGGGATCGAAAAGGCCCTGCTCGCGCAGCGAGGCGTAGAAGGCGATCTTGTCCTTCTCCTGGCTGGTGATACGGGCATTCACCCATTCGCCAGCCGCATTCTTCATCCACGAGCCGGTGACGCCGAACGCCTGGTTGAAGATCGAATCGAGTTCGTTGGTGTTGCCAGCGGTGGTCACGCCATAGGTGTCGGCGACGCCATTGCCGTCGAGATCGCCATCCTTGATGGCCTTGAACAACTTCACATAGTCTTCGACCGTTTCAGGCGCCTTGAGGCCGGTCTTTTCCAGCCAATCCTTGCGGATCACCGGCTGCGGCCCGCGCACGGGATAGACATAGAGAAGGTAGGGATAGTTCTTCAGGCGCTCGACATTGTGCGGCCACAGCGCGTCCTTCACATATTTGGACTCGGCGATGGCAGGGGTGAGGTCTTCGAGAACGCCCTGCTCGACCATCTTGGCGTCGCCACCCTGGAAGTAGATCAGATCAGGGATATCGCCCGAAAGCAGCATCACCGAGAGCTTGTCGGCATAACCCGACGAGGGCAGGTCGACGAGTTCGATATCGAGGTCGGTGCCCTGTGCGCGCAGCGCATCCTCGATGCGCTGGATGTGCTTGACGTCGTCCGGGTTGGACGACACGAAATCCTTGGACACGACGCGGATCTTGACCGGCTCGGCCATTGCAGGGACAGCCACGCCAAGGCTCAGCGCCAAGGCCGTCGATGTCATAAGGATCATTCTTCTGAACATTTCATCTCCTCCGTTTTGATAGGCTTTTTTTGGCAGGCACATCGTCGCCATCAGCCCTTGAGCGCGCCGCTCATGGTGCCTTTGGTGAAGAATTTCAGGATCAGCGGGTAGATCGCCAGGATCGGCACGATGGTCAGAAGGATCATGCCGGCCTTGAGCGACCTCAGATCAAGCTGGCCCGCGCCAGTGTTGTTGTTGGCATTGTCGACGCCGACGATGGCGATCTTGTCGCCGTCGATGACGAACTGGCGCAGCACCACCTGCAACGGCCATTTGCTTTGGTCGTTGAGATAGATCATCGCGTGGAAGAACTCGTTCCAGTGGAAGACGAGGTAAAACAGCGAGATCGTCGCCAGCGCCGGCTTGGCCAGCGGCAGCACCACATACCAGAACACCTGGAAGGGGTTGGCGCCGTCGAGCTCGGATGCCTCCAGGAGTTCCTTGGGGATCTCCTCGAAGAAGCGGATGAGGATGATCAGGTACCAGGCGTTGACCGCCTTGTAGAGGATCACCGACCAGTAGCTGTCGAGCAGCCCGAGCCGCTTGTTGACGAAATATTCGGGAATGATGCCGGGCTCGAACACGATGGTGACGAGCACCAGAATGAACAGCGCCTTGCGCCCCGGCAGGCCCGGCCGCGACAGGCCCCAGGCCATCAGCGCGGTGCCGACGACGCCGATCAGCGTGCTGACAAAGGTGATGAAGATCGAATTGAAGATGCCGCGCTGCACATTGGGGTGTTGCAGCAAAACGCTCCACACATCGAGTGAGAAGCCTCGGGGCAGGATTGTCAGGCCATTCATGCCCGGCACCTTGGCCGGCTCGGACAGCGACACGGCCAAAAGGTTGAGGAGCGGCTGCACAGTCACCACGACCAGCAGCAGCAGTGTCGAAACGATGATGGCGTATTCGATGCGTTCGAGCGGGGTCTTGCGCGACAAGGCCATTACCAGACTCCCTTGCCGGTCAGGCGCTTGGACACGAAATGGGCGGTAACGATCATCATCGTGCCGAGCACCGCCTTGAACAGGCCGGCTGCGGTTGCCAGCGAGTATTCGCCGGTCTGCAGGCCGATGCGGTAGACATAGGTGTCGACGATATCGATCTTGGAGCGCACCACGTCGTTGGTGAAGTTGATGACCTGGTTGAGATCGGCGTTGAGGAACATGCCGGCGTTGAGGATGAACAGCGTGGCGATTGTCGGCACGATGCCGGGCAGCGTCACGTGCCAGATCTTTTGCCAGCGATTGGCGCCGTCGATTTCAGCGGCGTCATAAAGCTGCTGGTCGATGGCGATGATGGCGGCGAGATAAAGCAGGCTGTCCCAGCCGGCGGAGCGCCAGATCTCGGTGAACACCAGCACCCAGCGAATGGCGCCGGTATCGGTCATGAACGAGCGCGGCGCGATGCCGGCCATGCCCATCAGATTGTTGACCGCACCGTCGGTGGGCGACAGTGCGGCGATGAAAACACCTGCAATGACCACCCAGGACAGGAAGTGCGGCAGATAGATCGCCGACTGGATGAACTTGCGCAGCCGTCCGCCGCGCACCTCGTTGATCAGCAGCGCCACCAGGATCGGCACCGGCAGGAAGAAGGCCATCTTCATCGCCGAGATGATCAAGGTGTTGGCAAGCACCTGCCAGAACACCGGCGAGGCAAACAGCACGTAGAAATGCTTGAGCCCGACCCAGATGTTGGGCGGAACGATCCTGACCTGCTCGAAGGCGATCCTGGCTTCCCAGATCGGCAGGTAATGCAGCACCAGGAAGAAAATCAGACCCGGCGCCATCATGACGTAGAACGGCCACCAGCGGCGCCAGCCATTGGCAAAGGCTGTCGCCCGTTTCGGCCGGCCGCGTACGGCAGAATTGGGAACGTTCCCAATCCGATCCACACTCAGCGCCTGGTCATGATCGGTCATCGTCTGCTACCTCCCGTCCCCGACCGCGCGCCTGGGCTGGTTCGCCGACAGGTCGGCAAGCGACCCCCGCTCGATCAGCCGGCACGGCAGGAACACCCGGCCGTGCTCCGAACGGCCGGCAATTTCATCGAGCAGGCTATCGAGAGCGCGCACGCCCATCTCGCGGCCCGGCTTGGCGACGGTCGTCAGCCCAGGCCACGAGAATGCACCCGCCGGCACGCCGTCGAAGCCAAGGATCGAAACATCTTCGGGGCAGCGCAATCCGGCTTCCCGTACCGCCACCATGGCCCCCAGCGCCATCAGGTCGTTGGCGGCGAACACCGCGAAATGGCCAACCCGGTCACGCGCAAGCAGCCGCTTCATGGCTATGCGCCCGCCTTCGACCGTGTATTCCCCGTCCTCCATCGGCAGCGCCGCCGGGTCGATGTCGCGCTCGACGCAGTGTTCGTGGAAGGTGCGCAGGAACCGCGCCCGGGCGATACGCGACTTCGGGCCGAGGATCAGCGCCGGCGCATGATGGCCCTTGGACACCAGGTGATCCATGCCCAACCGCACGGCTTGGGCGATGTCGGAGCCGACGCTCGAGGTCGCGGGGAAGCGCTCGGCGCTTGAGCCGATCAAGACAAAAGGCAGGCCAAAACGGTCGAGGTCGTCGAAATTATCGGCGACCGGATTGATGATCGCACCATCGACGCGCGCCTGGCGCAAGGCGCGCAGATGGCTGGCCTCGCGCTCGTGGTTCCAGTCGGAGGAAAAGACCAGAAGCGACGCGCCATTCTCGGCGGCGCGGTCCTGCGCGCCACGCGCAACCTCGGCCCAGAACGGGTTGGTGATGTCAGGGATGACGAGACCGAGCAGCCCGGTACGTCCCGAGCGCATGCCGACCGCAAGATCATTGCGCTCGTAGCCGACAGCTTTTGCAGCTTGCAGGACCCGTTCGCGCGCTTCGTCGGTCACATTGGAGGCACCGGAAAGCGCTCGACCGGCGGTGCTCTTGGACACCCCCGCCTTCTCCGCGACGTCAATGATCGTCGGACGCCTCCGCTGCACCTGCACGCTCCTCCTCAGCGATTTCTCGTGGGAACGTTACCATGGGGCTGACGGATCGGCAAGCTCACCTTTTGAAAATGGCGACACATGTTGATGTCGCGCGCCAGATGGACAAGAGCGTCGCCCACGGCGGCGCCCTTGTCGTTCAATTGCAGCAGCTTAACCGCTTGTGTCCCGGGCGTCGGCTCGCTTGTCGAACGCTAAGCGCGCCAGCGCCCTATCACCCGGTCGATCCGCTCCTGGCCCTTGGTCAACAGACCGCCGAGAACGGCCAGCAGCAACAGGATGGCGAAGACCTGGCCGGTTTCGAGGATCTGCCCGGACAGTTGCAGTCGGGCACCGAGGCCATATTTGGCGGTCAGCATCTCGGCCGCCACGACCATGATGATGGCAATGCCAAGCGCCAGCTTGAGGCCGCTGAAGATGCTTGGCACGGCGGCCGGAAAGACCACCTTCCACTTGATCTGCCGCTCGCTGGCGCCGAGGTCGCGGGCAGCGAGGATGAGCCCCTGGTCGCATTGTCGGACACCGAGGATGGTGTTGATCACCACGGGGAAGAAGCAGCCAAGTGCTGCGAGCACGATCTGGAAAAGGTTGCCCGATCCAAACCAGATGATCAGCAGCGGCACCAGAGAGATCTTCGGAATCGGGTATATCACCGCGATGAAGATGTCGCAGATGGCGTAGAGCTTGCGCGAGGTTCCCATGAGGATACCGAGCACAATGCCGACGACCGCCGCCAGCAAGAAGCCGGCGAAGATGCGGTAAAGCGTAATCGCGAGATCCTGAAGGATGCCACCTTCGGTGAAGAGCAGATAAAGGTTCTGCGCGATCACAGTCGGGCGCGGCAGATAGAGCTCCGGAATGTCCGACAAGCGGAGCCCGACCTCCCAGACGATGAGGAACACGGTCATGGCGATCGGCCCGTAGAAGGGGACATAATCGCGCTTGGGCGTACGCTTGATCATAACCGGCGCGATGCCGCTGGCGGATTGGGCGATGTTTTCGTTCGTCGACATGGTTTATCCCATCATTGACTTGACGACTTCGTCGCGCAGCACGTCGTAAATGTCCGTGAACAGCGCGCTGAAGCGAGGATCTTTCTGCACCTCGATGGCGCGCGGTCGCGGCAGCGGGATGTCGCGTGTGGCGGCCACACGTCCGGGTCGTGCGGTCATGACGATCACATGATCCGAAAGAAAGACCGCTTCCTCGATCGAGTGGGTGACCAGTATGACGGTCTTGCCAGCCTGCTCGACAAGACCGGCGAGTTGCTCTTGCATGTAGACCCGCGTCTGGGCATCGAGAGCGCCAAATGGCTCGTCCAGCAGCAGGATGTCGGGAGACATGACAAGCCCGCGCGCCAGGCCGACGCGCTGGCGCATGCCACCGGAAAGCTGGCCTGGAAAGTGGCTCTCGAAGCCGCCCAGTTCGACGGCCTTGATAGCCTGCTGGGCCTTGGCATAACGTTCTTCCTTCGACACGCTTGCCAGTTCGAGACCAAAAGCGACGTTGTCCAGTACTGTACGCCACGGCAGCAGGTTGAAGGACTGCCAGACGGTCGCCATCTTCGCCGGGCCGCCCTCAACAATCGCACCGCTGCCATTGGCGTAGCGAAAGCGGATCGCACCTTGGGTGGGCTCGATCAGGCCGCGCAGGATCAGCAACAATGTGGACTTGCCGCAACCACTGGGGCCGACGATGGCGGTGACTTTCCCCGCCGGGAATGTGCAGCTCACATTGTCTATGGCGAGCGTCGGCGGCCGGTTCTTGCTTGTCCATTGATGGCTGATCTGATCGGCCAGGACTTCATGTAATTGCATGCGGTATTGCCTTTTGCATCAAGAGCAATGCCGGGCCGGGTGAGCGGCCACGGCAGCGCGAAATATCGGACCGGAAGGCCCTAGATGAACGGATTGGCGTCGCTCAGGCGCTGCGCCGCTTCCTTGACGATGTCGGTGTTGATGATCTCGCTGGCGTCGAGCATGCGCGGCACAAGCCCCGCTTCCGTCCAGAACTTCGCCTGTTCCAGGACCGACGCTTCATTCGGCAATCCGTCGAGGGCATAGCCGGTCCATCTCGGACGGGCGGTCTCGATCACCTCGGCCGGGAGCCGGGTGGCCTCTGCGATGATCTTGACGATTTCCGGATTGCCGTTGGTCGCGGCATCGACGAATTCGCGCACCGACTGCAGATGCACCATCGCGTAGCGCACGGCGACGGAACGCTGCTCCGTCAGGAACGTTTCCTTCGCTGCCCACGCCGCAAGCTGGACGTCCGGCATGATGTCGTCGCTCCAGGTCGCGATCTTGGCAGCACCTTTTGCCTGGACGGCATGGGTCAGCGGGATCGGAATGTTGGCGATGCCGATCTGGTTGGCCGCAAGCAGCGTCGGCGCGGACTTGGTGTCGACACCCCACTGCCATTCGCAGTCTTCAGGTGTCAGCCCGGCACGTGCCAGCGCCTTGGTATGAAGCAGCTGCGAGATCGAGCCGCGCACGCTGATGCCGATCTTCTTGCCCTTCATCAATTTGTAGCCGGAGATGTCGGTGAACCCCTGCTCATAGAGTTCGTTGTTCACCATCATCGCCTGCGAGCCCATGCCCACGCTTTCGCGACCACGGTCGGTGAACAGTCGGAACTGCGCGCCCTTGGCGATCGTGTTGAACAGGCCCGCATTGCAGGTCGAAACGATGACGTCGAGCGCGCCACCGACAAGCGAAGGGATAGCCAGCCCGCCATCCTGGAAAAGCTCGGATTCCACTTCGAGATTGAGCTTCTGGAAGTAACCCTTGGCCTGGGCGACCATGAACGGCCCAGACGAGATGTAAGGCACGATGCCGACCTTGAGTTTGGCCGGCGCGGTAAACGAGTCCTGTGCCCGCACCCATGGCATCGGCAGTGCCATCGCGGTCGCGGCAGCCGCCATGCCGACAAAGCTTCGCCTCGAAATCCTGTTCATTCACTTCCTCCCATTTTTTCTTGTTGAACGCCCGTCAGCTGATGTGGCGATAGCCTGCCCTCAGGTGAGGGTGATCGTGTCGGCCTGCCGGTCGATGCGCTGCTGAGCCTCCGAAACCTGTTTCTTCAGGCTTGCCCAGTCGATGCCGATCATCTGGCCGAAGCGCTTCCTGGCGGTGCCGCGCACCCAGACGCTGTCGATATCGGGAAGGCTCGCGAAGTTGACGACCCGGTCGGCAAGCGTGCCGGCGCTGGCAAAGCCCATGCGGTCGGTTCTCAGCAGCACCAGATCGGCGAATTTGCCCACCGCGATGCTTCCCGTGACATCGCCCATGCGCAGCGCCTTGGCGCCCCAGCGGGTCGCGAAATCCAGCACGTCCGTTGACTCGTAGTCATTGGCGATCTTGGCATATTCTTCCGACCGGTAGAGGCTCCAGAAGCCGGCCCGCACATGCTCGAAATAGTCCTGCGTCAGGCCGGTTCCGATATCGAGGCCGATGCCGGCTGGAACCCCCATCTGGCGCGCCTTGCCGTGGATGGAGGCGGCGATATAGGGGAATTCGCCCATCGTCGTTGCGCAGAGCATGCCGCCGGTGTCGCGAAGCATGATCAGCTCCTCGTCGGTCATTTCAACGCCATGCGCGACATGGAAATCGGGACCGAGCAAGCCGGCCGCATGAAGATCGGCGACAGTCCGGAAGACGCCCGCCGGCGGCATCGGGTTGGGCTTGTGGATGTGGCAACCGACAATGAACGGATCGAACGTGCGGGCGCGCTCGAACTCGGTCTTCATGTCTTCCATCTTGCGGCGGCCGGTGCCTTCGCTGATGGTGATGCCGAACTGCGCCGGCGCATCGATGCCCGAAGCAAACTTCTGGCGCAGCAGCCCCGCGGTCACGTAGTTCGATTCCTGCGGCGCGCCCTGGCGCTCGGCGCTGGCCTGCGCCTCCGGAAGCGTGTCGCCCGGCCCATAGGTCGTATTGTGCGAAGCCTGGTAGCAGAAAACGCCGCCGACGCCTGAATCGAGGAAACCCTGGGCACCGGCGAGCGCTTTTTCCTGGGTGTGATGCGCGTGCGCGTAGTCGAGCACGTTCGTCACCCCTGAATCGATCGCCTGGAGACCGCCGACATAGCCGGACAGATGGAAATCTTCCGGCGTCATGCACACCATGGTGCGCATTTTCCAGGGCTGATACCGAGAGTATTTCTTGGCGTCGGTTTTCACCAGCCTGCCTGCGTGCAGGCCAAGCCAGAGATGCCTGTGCCCGTCATTCATGCCAGGCATCAGGATCATGCCCGCTGCATCGATCACTTCGGCATCGGTTGCGGCGAGCCTCTTGCCGATTTCGGCGATCTTGCCATCGACGACCAGCACATCGGCGCCCTTCATCTCGCCGAGCTTCTCGTCCATCGACAAGATGTCCGCGCCGCGGATCAAGGTCGCGCGGGGCGAGCCCTTGGCTGTTGCAGCCACCGTCTGCTGGGCGGTGGCCCGTGAGCTGACGAGAGTTGCAGCTGCGCCCGCAACGCCCAGCCGGAGAAAATCCTTACGGGTGATTTTCGTCATCTGATGCTTTTGCCTTTCATCTGAGATGTCCGCGGAAAAGCTCCGCGCGGTGTTTGGCCTTGTCTTCTTCGCTAGTAGAGCGGCAGCTGGACCCCGGCATCGCGCATGACGCGCGCAACCGACTGCGCAAGCGCGCCCTTGCGCTGCCGCAGGGTTTCTCCCGAAAACAGAAGCTTGCCGTGCCGTTTCACCGGCTGGCCGGCGATGAACACCGAATCGACATTGGCCCCGCTGGCGTAGCCGACCACTGTCACCGCAGGGTCGTAGACGGGGTAAACATCGAGATCGTCCATCGAGACAAAGGTCAGGTCGGCCTGTTTGCCCGGAGTAAGCGAACCGATCCGGTCATCGAGCCGCATCGCCTTGGCGCCGCCCATCGTTGCCCATTTGAGCACCTCGCGCGCCTTGACCGGCATTTGCGGCGTCTGCGCTGCCCCTGCCTGTTTGGCGGCGACCAGCGCAAAGTTCCGGGCATGCATCCAGGCGGCGCGCATCTCGTTGAACATGTCGCCAGAGCACAGCGGCTCCGTGTCGATGCCCAGCGACGGCAAGGCGCCACGGCCGCGTATGCGCACCGTCAGCGGCGGCTCGGCCTTGGCCTGCAATTCCAGCATCACCGTCGGTGTGACGGTCACGCCATGATCGAGGATGAAGTTCAGATCGTCGTCCGACAGCGCGTTGCCATGGCAGATATTATGGTCAGGCCCAAGCAGGCCGCGTTCCGCCAGCAGCGGCCAACCATTCTCCTGGACGCGCTGGCCGCTCGGATAAGACACATGGCAGGTCGATAGCAGCCCGAATTCGCGTGCCAGCGCATAGTCCGCCTGGCAGACCTCGGCGGTCGATATCTCAGGCCCCAGAATGGCCAGGGCGAGCGTGACCCGTCGATCGTCGGCGCTGAACCGCCCCCGGCGCAACGCTTCCACCCGGTCACGGGGGTGGGCTACCTCGGAGTGATGCGGTTCGCCGGGTTTTGCCGGCGGCTTGGCGGTGCCATGGCCAAACACCGCGCGAATGCCACTCTCCTCCAGCGCATCGGCAGCACGTTCCGCCATCTCGAGATCGCGCAAGATGTGACACCAGTCGAAGATGGTCGTGACGCCATTGTCGATCTGGTTGAGCGCGCCGACGAGATTTCCGAGATAGGTGTCTTCCGCCGAATAGAACGTCGCCATATTGCCATGGACGTGACGGTGATAGGCACCCGAAGGCCACTCGGCGCCGATGCCGCGCAGGCCTGTCTGCCAGGTATGGATATGGGCGTTGACCAGGCCCGGCATGACGATCATGTCGCGCGCGTCGATCACTTCGTCGGCTTCGGCATCAAGCGTTTGGCCTACGGCTGCAATCTTGTCTCCGACCATCAGAAGTTCGCCATTGCGAATATCCTGGATGCCGTCATCCATCGTGAGCAGCCAGCCGCTTTTGATAAGGGTGCGTTTCATCATGCTTTCCGTGTTGTGATCTTGGGATCGGCGCGCCGATCGGTGGCGGCCGGGCCATGGCGGCCCGCGCCTTGCTTATGCTTGACCCGTCAGACGGCGTCGCGCCGCCCTGCGAGCAGGAACGTCATCTATCGCCCCGCCCCGCAAACTTGCCTCCCTCTCGACAAGCAGTGCTTTTCGCGTGTCAGCGAATGTATGTGCAATCGTTTGCTCTGTCGTGGAACAGTAAGGATTGCCCGGCGAAGGTCGAGCACTTAGGGTGTCGCCAGGAGGACAATCAGTTGTGAGTTTCGGCCAATGCGATGAGGGAGGAGACCGCTCGCATGCAGACACCTGTTTTTTCGTTTTCGCCCGTCGTCTACAGCTATCCGCGTGGCTACGTCATTGGCCCGCATACCCACCCTTTTCCGCAGCTTCTCTACGCATCGTCGGGGGTCATCTCGGCCGAAACACCGCACGGGACATGGATAGTTCCCCCGCAACGCGCCGTTTGGCTGCCGACCGAGTGCAAGCATCAGGTGCGCATGCTCACCGACGTCGAAGTCACGTCGATGTATCTGAAGCAGATCGGGGAAATGGATGGTGTCGAATGCGGCATACTCGAAGTCAGCCCGTTGCTGCGCGAGCTGCTGTTGTCGGCCCTCACGATCGACTCCGACGCTGCCCTGACCAACAGGGACAGTCTCATCCTGCAATTGCTGCAGGATGAGCTGCGGCAGGCAAGGCGAGGCATCTCGCCGATACCCATGCCGCGGGATCCGCGGCTGGCGGAGCTGTGCGGCAAGATCCTGCAGGACCCATCGCTGGACCACCCCCTGGCGCAACTGGCCCTGGAGGTTGGCGCCAGTGCGCGAACGATCGCCAGGCTGTTCGACAGCGAACTGGGCATGTCCTACCGGAAGTGGCGCGAGCTGGCTCAGGTGGCCTACGCTCTGGCACAATTGGCCGAAGGCAAGCCAGCCAAGGTCGTGGCCTCGGATCTCGGGTACACGGCAAGTGCGTTTTCAGTGATGATGCGGCGGACGGCACTGAAGGCGCCTCCACTCCGGCACTGACATCTCGCGGATGATCAGCCGCCCATCAGCGTCTCGACCAACCGCTCCCGCGTCAGCGGCAGGTCGCGCATGCGCATGCCGAGCGCCCGGGAGGCAGCGTTTCCGATTGCCGCTGCGACCGGTCCCTGCGCGGCCTCGCCGGCACCCAGCGGCGAGCGCGTCGGGTCGACGATGAAGCGCGTCTCGATCTCGGGGATCTCCGAAAACTTCAAGATGGGATAGCTGCTCCAGTCGAAAGCCGGCACGCGGTCGTTTTCGACCTTGACCTCTTCCTTCAAGGTCCAGCTCGCGGCCTGGATGGCACCACCCTCGATCTGGCTTCGGGCCCCTTCCGGATTGATCAGCAAACCGGCATCGACGCAGAGCCACAGCCGCTCCAGCCTGACCTCCTCGTCCACCGCAACCTCGGCGACGGCAGCCAGCCAGGCGCCCTTGTTCTTGTAACGCGCGGCGGCAATGCCCAGCGCGCGCCCTTCGCCCGCGACATGGCCGCCGGGCCAACCGCTCATCTCCGCAGCCCCCAAAAGGACAGCGCGGCAGCGGTCGTCGCCCAGATGACGAAGCCTGAAATCCAGCGGGTCAACGCCTGCCATCTCGGCCAGCTCGTCCATCGCCGATTCGATGGCGAAGACGTTGAGGTGGGCGCCAAGCGAACGCAAGGACGAGGTCCTGATACGGCTTCGCGTGTCCAGTTCGACGCCGACCTCCTGGTTTGGAAAATCGTAGATAGCCACCGAATTGCGCGCCGCACCGCCGCCCGCGGCATCTGGCAGGTCTTCGACCTTCTTTGGCAGGCGGGTGCTGTCCAGCGCCTCGGCCGAGGTCAGGTTCACATGGCCGCCGAAGCCTGGGCGCTGGGCATGCGCTTCGCTCACCACCGACAGTTTCCAAGAGGCCACCTGACCGGCAACATCGAGTTCGGCTTCAACCGTCGCCGACATGGCAGCCCCCAACGGGCCGCGGGCGAGTTCGTCTTCCCGCGACCACAACACCCGTACCGGCTGGCCCGCCAGTTCCATCGCAACGATGGCCGCGTCCAGTGCTGCGTCGTCGGCGCCGTTGTGGCCGTAGCAGCCGGAGCCATGGGCATGGACAACCCTGACCAGCGAGGGGTCGAGCCCCAGGCATTTGGCGATCTGGCCACGAAGCGGAAATATGCCCTGCGAATGGGTCCATACGGTCAGCCGGCCGGCCTCATAGTGCGCCAGCGCGCAGGACGGCCCGATCGACGCATGCGCGACATGCGCTCGCGAATAGCGCGCCGCGATGTTCGCGGACCGGACACCTGGAACAGTGGAGCCAAGGACTGTGCGTTTCTCCCCGGGTGCCGCGGCAGGCTGCCAGAGATTAGGCACCTCTTCCCATTGGGCGAAGTTCTCAGCCTCGGCATGCGCACGATGCACGACATGTTCGTCGGTTCCGACAAGGGCAAGGAAATTTTCCTTCCGCAATACGCTCACATTGGGATAGCGGCGTTGCAGCCATGCCTCGTCGAGCTGGGCCAGGCGCGCAAGCCGGAAGGGTTGTCTCACGACACGGACATGCAGCATGCCTGGTAGCGACAGGTCGTGAATGAACCCGCCATCGCTGCGTTTTTTCGCCATGTCTGCGCGCGGCTTGCTGGCGCCGACTACGGAATAATCACCGACGGGCTTTACCGGGACATCGCCAGTGACATGCTGGTTCCAGTCGATCTCGGATGCGAGCGACCAGAAATCCAGCCCGGTCGACGCCTCGTCGCGCAGAATTCTCCCGTCCAGGCAAGACAGCGTGTCGACACCGGTCCCGAGCCGAGCCGCCGCCGCCTGGATGAGGGCAGCGCGCGCCTGTGCCGAAGCCAGGCGGATCGATGCGCCGGACACTTCGACCGACTGGCTGCCGGCGGTAAGGCCTTCGTCCGGCGAACGGTCGGTGTCAGCCGCCAAGAGGGCAATCCGCTCGGGACCGACCGCCAATTCTTCGGCGGCGATCTGCGCCAATGCCGTCAGGATGCCTTGGCCAAGTTCGACCTTGCCCGAGCAGACAGTGACAAGACCGGGTCGATCAAGGGATATCCAGCACCCAAGTTCGGGATTGTCCTGAATGCTCTTGGGCAGCGCATTGCCGATCATCGCACGGCCTCCTCGAGGCGAGCTGCAGCACTCTCGACGGCGCGTAGAATGCCGCCATGCGCGCCACAGCGACACAGATGCCGGTCGAGTGCCGCGACAATCGCCTCGCGGCTTGGGCGACGCTCCGCCTTGAGCAGCGTGTAGGCGCTCATCAGGATGCCTGAGATGCAATAGCCACACTGTCCGGCTTGCTCGCGCTCGAACGCGTCGAGCAGGGCCACCCCGACGGGATCGCCAGCGAGGGCCTCGGCAGTCGTCACCGTGGCGCCGGCCAGCGCCGCGATGGGCAGCGTGCAGGAATAGCGGGCCTGCCCGTCGATGCTGACGACGCACGCCCCGCACTGCTCCAGGCCGCAGCCGAAATGCGTCGCCTTGAGATCGAGCCGGTTTCTAAGCGCAAACAAAAGAGGCTCGTCGCCGACATTCTCCAGGCTGACCTCCAAGCCGTTGAGCTGGAACGAGACGGATGCGCTCATGGTTTTTGCCCTACGGGGGCTTCAAGCGAAGGCGGAGACGAACGCTTCGCCGTGCCTATGCGCAAGGGGCCCGCATCGGCCTCCACTGCCCCGGCAATGGTTTCCTTGGCCCGTTTCGATCGATAGGCGCTCGGTGTCATGCCGACCGAATTCTTGAAGGCGCGGAGGAAATATTTCTCGTCGTTGTAGCCGACGGAATAGGCGACCTGGCCGATGGTGTCGTCAGTCAGCACCAGGCGCTCGCGGGCATCTTCAATGCGCATCTCGCGGATCAGCGCGTTGAAGCTGGTGCCCGTGTACTGGCGGATCAAGGCGCAAAGCCGGCTCTTGGAGAGGCGCGCGGCGTCCGCCGCTTCGCTGAGGCTCGGGCCGCGCGTGTAGTTTTCGCCGATGAACTCGGCGATGCGGCGCATGTGGCCGCTGTCGCGTCCCATCACCGGCAGCTTTGTTGATAACTCGGCGAATTCGGCTTCGTAATCCTGGCACAGCGTGGCAAGCACGAGCGCCAGCTCGGCGCGCACGATCTCTGTCGCGCATGTACGCTCGGAGCCATGCTGGCCGATCATCGATGCGATCGCGCGCTCCATCCGCTCAGCCTGCGACTTTACGAGTTCGAAGGCGACGTGGTTCTGCCAGGCAAACGGCGTCAGTTCCGGCGCCAGCCGAACCAGCTCCGTCACCGGGTAGGAACGGGTGATGCTGGGACGCAGAAAATCGAGGTCGAAATAGATGACGACGCAGCGCGTCGCGTGATCGAACCTGATCTGGTGCGGTACCATCGGCGCGATGAAATAGATCGAGCCTGGTTTGGGCTTGTGCGATGTCAGCCCGACACGAATGGCCGGGGCATCGGACTGGAAATACAGGATCTGGAAATAGTCGTGCTTGTGGGCCGGGTAGAGTTTCTGGGTGTTTTCGACGCGCCTGATGTGAAAACGCGGGCTGTCGGACCGGTCGAGCGCATAGGAGCGGAACGGCGTTTCCGGTGCACCGTCCTCGGCCCCGCGCCTGAAACGCCGGGGCATTTCAATCGTAGCCTTGGCCATGTCGTCTCCTCTCATGCACCAGTTCCGGGCGGCCCGACATCTTTCACTCAGGGCCTTTCCGACACAACCGCGCGAAACTCCGGAACCGCCTCGAACAGGTCGGCCACCAGGCCATAATCGGCGACCTGGAAGATCGGCGCTTCGGGATCCTTGTTGATGGCGACGATCACCTTGGAATCCTTCATGCCGGCCAGATGCTGGATCGCGCCAGAAATGCCGCAGGCGATGTAGAGATCGGGGGCTACGATCTTGCCGGTCTGCCCGACCTGGAGGTCGTTCGAAACATAGCCGGCGTCGACAGCCGCGCGGCTCGCCCCGATCGCCGCACCGAGTGCGTCGGCGAGCGGCGCGATCACGGTCTCGAAATTGTCGGACGAGCCCAACGCCCTGCCGCCGGAGACCACGATGCGGGCGCCTGCGAGTTCGGGACGCTCCGAGGCGGACAATTCGTTGCGCACAAAGGCTGAGAGGCCGAGTGCTGCCGGGATGGCGACGGCTTCGACCGGTGCCGCATTCGCTGCCCCAACAGCGGGAAAGGACGAGATGCGGACCGTCAGCACCTTTTTCGCATCGGTAGAGCGAACTGTCTGGATGACGTTGCCGGCATAGACCGGGCGCTGGAAAAGGTCGGGGCCGTCCACGGCGATGACGTCGGAGATCTGCATCACGTCAAGGCGTGCCGCGAGCCGCGGCATGATGTTCTTGCCCGATGTCGTCGAGGGGGCGAGGAATGCATCGTAGCCGCCGGCAAGGCTGACGATCAGCGCTGCGACCGGCTCGGCAAGCCGGTTCGACAGGCTGGTATCGTCGGCGAGGAGGACCTTTGTCACGCCGTCCAGCCGCGTGGCGGCGTCGGCAGCGGCACGGCAACCGGCTCCCGCGACCAGCACATGGACGTCGCCGCCCATGCGCGTTGCGGCCGAGACCGCCTTGGCCGTGGCCTCGTCGAGTTGCGTGTCCTGATGTTCCGCCAGAACGAGAATAGCCATCACAGAACTCCTGCTTCGGTGCGCAGCCGCTCGACAAGTTCGGCGACCGAACCGACCTTGATGCCTGCCTTGCGGCTTGCCGGCTCGTGCACCTTGACGACGATCAGACGGGGCTCGACAGCGACGCCGTAGTCGGCGGGTGTCTTTTCATCGATCGGCTTTTTCTTCGCTTTCATGATGTTCGGCAGCGAGGCGTAGCGCGGCTCATTGAGCCTGAGGTCTGCCGTGACCAGCGCCGGCAAGGCAAGCCTGAGCGTCTGCAAGCCGCCATCGACTTCGCGGGTGACCTCGATCGCGGCACCGGCGACGGCAATCCTGGAAGCAAATGTCGCCTGCCCCCAATCCAGCAGCGCTGCCAGCATCTGGCCGGTCTGGTTGCTGTCGTCGTCGATCGCCTGCTTGCCGGTGATGATCAGGTCCGGCTTTTCCGCCTCGGCCACCGCCTTCAATATCTTGGCGACGGCAAGCGGCTCGACGGCCGCGTCCGTTCGCACGAGCAGGCCACGATCGGCGCCCATCGCAAGGGCGGTGCGCAATGTCTCCGCCGATTTTTCGGAACCGATCGACACCACGACGATTTCGGACGCGTGGCCGGCTTCCTTGAGGCGAACCGCCTCTTCGACGGCGATCTCGTCAAAGGGGTTCATCGTCATCTTGACGTTGGCCAGATCGACGCCCGAACCATCGGCCAGTGCACGCACCTTGACGTTGGGATCGGCGACGCGTTTTACGGCGACCAGGATCTTCATCTCAGTTCCTCCCTAAACCAGATAGGGCGACGACGCCATGTGGCGCTGCCGCCCATCCGGATTGCCTCAGTTTTCGGGACCGGCATATTTGCCGGCGGTGGCGGGGAACATGTTCTTGATGATCTTCATGCGGCTGACGTCGACGGTGGCGTCCATGTGCAGGAAGATCGCGGCGTCGCGGAACAGCTTTTCGATGCCGAATTCGAGCATCGCGCCGTTGCCGCCATGCAGTTCCAGCGCATGGGTGGCGACCTTCATGATCTCTTCCGAGGCGTAGACCTTGGCCATGTTGCACAGCACGTCGGCATCCGGGTGCGCTTCGTCGACAGCTTTTGAGGCACGTTCGATCAGCGAGCGTACAGCTTCGATGCGGGTCGCCATGTCGGCCAGCCGCAGCGCCACCGCCTGATGCTTGATCAGGATGCGCCCGCCCTGGACGTAGTTCTGGACATAGTCGGCGGTGCGCTCGAAGCAGGCGACGCCGACGCCGAGGTTCTTGGCCGCCTGGATGATCTTGCCGGCGCGGAAATACTGGCCGGCACTGCCCAGCGCCGAATTCTGGACGAGCAGGTGGTCGGCCGGCACGCGGCAATCCTCGAAGACCAGCTCGCCATTGTTCATGAAGCGGCAGCCCATCGTCTCGTTGCATTTGGTGACGGTCAGGCCCGGCGTGTCGCGCGGCACCAGGAAGCTCGACGTGCCCTGCATCATGCCAACCGACGTATCGGTGTTGGCGTAAACGACATAGAGGCTGGCGTCGAAACCGTTGGAGATGAACTGCTTGCGGCCGTTGATGACCCAGTGGCCGTCCTTGAGCACCGCCTTGGTGTGCATGGCGGCTTCAGGGACGTTGTAGGGCAGCCAGCGGTCGGAAGCGCCACGCGGTTCGGTCAGGCAATGCGCGAGCAGGAACTGCGGATCGGCCAGCAGGCGCGGGAACCACTTGTCCTGGAGGTGTTTTGGCGCGAATTCGCGCAGCAGGATCGACACCTTCCAGTTCTGCACCAGCTTGTCGGCGAGGCCGGAATCGCCGCGCGCGATGCCCTCGGAGATCAGGGCGAAGGTGCGAACCTCGCTGTCGCGCTCCAGGTCGACGCCACCGTACTCCTCCGGCACGCCGAGGGTGCGCACGCCGATGGCCTCGGCGCCCTCAAGGATCGAGCGCGGCAGCCGCTCGCCGGGGCTCATGTCCCATTCGCGCTGCCAGTTCGAGCGGATGAACGGCGTCACCACGTCGTCGACAAACGACCGGCAGCTGTCGCGCATCAGGCGCTGTTCCTGAGACAAGGACCCATCATCGGCGTGTATCATTTTTCGCTCCCTTCGAATTCAATCGGTCGGCTTGGGTGCCTCCCACCACGCAACAATTGGTATCAGCGCGTGTGATTTCGGGTCAGGCCGTGGCGTCCGCTTCTGGTGGACTATCGTCCAATTCCAAGTGGATATTTCGCGACCGGCACCGCGCCAATCGGCTGGTCATGCAAGGCGTCTGCCTGCCCAGGCGCACGATTGATTTCCCTAGCGTGTGAACCGCTCGGCCAGCCAGTCAGCAACCAAGGGCCGGTAGAGCCAGGGGATGTTGTTGCAGACATGGTTTCCAGCCGGGAAGACATGGAGTTCCGCGCCATTGCCGCAGAAATCGGCGCATTTCTGAGCTTCGGACGGTGGAAATATCTTGTCGCGCCCGCCATGCAGAATGAGCGCGGGGACCGTGGGGCCATCGATGCCGTCCAGCGTGAAGTGCTGGGCGCTTTCGACAACATCGTCGCCGCCAAGGGCAAAAGTCATGTTGTCCTGATAGACTTTCGGCAGCGTCGGCCACATCGCGCCGAGGTCGTAAAAGCCATTGATCGAAACAACGGCCGCGAGGTTTTCCAGCGATGCGGCGGCCCGAAGCGCCAGCATGCCGCCAAAGGCCATGCCGACCAGACCGACAGCACCCGACAGGCCGGGCTTTCCCTTGACCGCCGATATCGCTGCGGCAATCGCCGGCGCGATATCCGCGCGCAGATGGCCGTGCGAACGCCCTTCGCCCTGGCCGGGACCATCGAGCGACAGTGTTGCCATGCCACGGCTGAGGAAGTGGAGTTCGAAGGCGGGGAATTCTTCCTTGGTGGAATCCGAACCGGGAATGATCAGCGCCAAGGGATGCGGCCCTGGTCCCTGCGGCAGCCGCAAGTAGGCGCGCAGGACACCAGCCTCGAACGGCACCTCGATCAGATCGCCGGGCAGGTCGAGCAACGGGGCTGCCTTGCGGAACAGTTCGACCTTGCGCGCCGCAGCAGCTTCTTTCGCAAAGAGGTTGTCGAAGGCCATGAACTGCCCGAAATGATAAAACAGGCTGGCGCGGGCAAAGGCTTCGCCGGCGGTGACCTTGCGTCCCCGCGCGAGCGCGTCCGCGCCCATCTCGGCGTGACGCTCACCCTCGGCACTCCATGCCGCCAGCCAGTTCTCCCAGACTCCGGCGCTGTCGACCACAGCCCGCGCTGTCGCCGAAGGGATGCCGGCGACCTCCATGCGCGGCAGCCAATGCTCGACCACGCTCAGCAGCCTGTTTTCGGTCTCGCCCATTCCCACGTCCTTCGTGATCCAGCACCCAAGAGATGCCTGAGATTTCTACAATTACAACTCGACCGGCTTCAGTTCGGCCGGATAGGCTTTGGCCTTGTCGCGATATCTGGCCGCACCGCGCGACAGATTTTCCGCCGCGTCCTCATCGAGCGACCTGATGATCTTGGCGGGAACGCCGATGACCAGCGAGCCATCCGGCACGACCATGCCTTCGCGCACCAGCGAATTGGCACCGACAAGGCACCGCTCGCCAATGACGGCGCCATTGAGGACCGTCGCGCCCATGCCGATCAGGCTGCCTTTACCGATGCTGCAGCCGTGGATGATCGCGTTGTGACCGATGGTGACGTCGGCGCCGATGTCGACTGGGAAACCCGGATCGGTGTGAATGACGCACCCGTCCTGCACGTTTGAGCCGGCACCGACAGTGATCGGTTCGTTGTCGCCGCGCAGCACCGCGTTGAACCAGATGCTGGCGCCGCTGCCGATGCGCACGTCGCCGATGACCACGGCACCGGGAGCAACGTAGAAATTGCCGTCTTCGGGCAAGGTGGGCTTTCGTTCGCCCAGCTGGAACAGCGATGGCTTGGTCATGCTAGCATACGCCCATTCAAGAGGTCGGCATGGCGAGCAGGATCGAGGCCGGCGCGTTGGTGTTGTTGACCAGCGCGCGCGCTTCGCCAGGCGCCAGGCGGCAGCTGTCGAGCATGCCCAGCGTCACCGAGCCATCCACGGTTTCGACAGTCACCTCGCCGGCAACGACAATGTAGATCTTTTCGACCGGAGCATCCTTGAGCGAGGTGCGCCCGCCCGGCAGAAGATGCGACAGGCCGATCCAGATCGTATCTGTCGTCGTCGCCTCCTTGCCCTGCAAGCGCAGGCAGCGCATGTCGTAATGCTCCGGCGCCTCGTAAGGCTTGGCCTCGCTGTAACGCGTAAGCTGCATGTCGGGTCCCCTTACGGCTTGAGCAAGACCCGCTCGGGCGTGCCGCGCAGCACCGAGGCATAGGCCTTGGCGGCATCGGCAAAACCGTAGCAGGTGGCCGGATTGATGGGGAACGGCTTGAGCAGGCCTTCCTCGAACTTCAATTTCAGCCTGTCGAAGATGCGGGCGCCGTCGACAGACGAAAGCGCCAGCGTGTCGACGCCGATATATTTGTGGCGTCCGCGGAAGAAGTTGAAGATGTCGAAGGGCACGGCGCGGTCGAAGGTCGAGATGAAGATCTGCCGCGCCTGCTTGGCCATCGCCTTGTTGGCGATCTCGAAATAGGGGCTGCCGACAGTGTTGAAGACGATATCGGCACCGTGGCCATCGGTCATCTCGCGGACGATCGCCGCGACATCCTGCGCGCCGCTGTTCAGCATCGTGACCGGGCCATTGGTATGACCCATCAGCGGCTGGTCGTTGTACTCGACGGCGAAGACCTTCGCGCCGGCCATCGTCGCCAGCTGGATCGCCGCCTGCCCGACCTTGCCGTTGCCGCCGCAAACCAGGACGACGTCGGTCGGCTGGACGCCGCCGGCCTCGCGGAAACCTTCATAGGCGGTGATGAACGGCACGCCGATCGAACCTGCCTCCTCCATCGAAAAATTCCTCGGCTTGGCGCGCACCGCCTTCTGGTCGAGCACCATCCATTTGGCGTGGCTGCCATCCTGGCTGATGCCGAGTTCGCCGCCGCCGCCCCAGACCTCCATGCCGATCATCTGCGAAGGCCCTTCGCGCACGATGCCGCCGAAATCGCGGCCGGGCGTGCGCGGCCACACCGCATGCGGCATGTGGCCGAGCGATGCCTTGACGTCGCTCGGATTGACGCCAGCGGCGACGATCTCGACCAGAACCTGGCCGGGACCGGGGCGCGGCACAGTAACCTCGGCGACCTCGATCAAAAGGTTGTCGAGATCGGGCGACTTTTGCGAGACCCTGAGGGCATTGCCGGTCTTGGCGCTTGCTTGAATGTTCATCTGGTTTGATCTCCTTTACGCAAGCTGCGCCGCCTCAGGCGGCAAGCCCCAGCATTTCCCTGGCTTCCGACGGGCCGGCAATCTGCCCGCCGAGTTTTTCGATGAGGTCGCGAACGCGCTCGACCAGCTCGCCATTGCCTTTGGCGAGCACGCCCTTGGCGATGTAGGAATTGTCCTCCAGCCCGACGCGGACATGGCCACCGAGCAGATAGGCCTGCATCGCCATCGGAAACGACATGCGGCCGACGCCGAACCCGGTCCACACGGCGTCAGCAGGCAGCATGCGCGCGGCGGCGGCCATCATGTCGGTCGTTGCCGGAAAGCCGTATTTGACGCCGGTGACGATGGTGAACATCGCCGGCGATTTCAGCACGCCCGCTTTCAGCAGGTCCTGCGCCAGAACGATATGGCCTGAGTCGAAGACCTCAAGTTCCGGCTTGGAGCCAGCCTCGTTGATGATGTCGGCCATGATCTTCACATTGCCGGGCGTGTTGATCACCACCTCGTTGCCGAAGGTCATGGTGTTGAGGTCAAGCGTTGCGATGTCGGGCTTCAGCGCGACGATATGCTCGACCCGCTTTTCCGGCCGTATCAGCGTCGTGCGCGGACCGGCGACGGCCGGGTTCTCGTCACTTGGATGGTAGCGCCCGCCGGGACCGGTGGTGATGTTGAGGATCAGCGCGTTGTTTTTCGCCCGGATCCTTTCCACCACTTCGCGGTAATATTTCAGCTCCATCGACGGTTTTGCCGTCTCGGGATCGCGGACGTGGATATGGGCGATAGCAGCACCGGCATCCGCCGCTTCGAGGCAGGAATTGGCGATTTCCTCCGGTGTCACCGGCAGGCCGGGATGGTTTTCGCGCGTCGTCAGATTGCCGGTGACGGCACAGGTGATGATGACTTTCGGCTGCATCAGAGGTGCCTCCCCCCGTCGACGACAATGCGGCTGCCGGTCGAGAATTTGAGCTGGGTCGCGCAAGCGATGATGGCTTCGGCGACATCGGTCGGGCTGGTGATCCGCTTGAGCGGCGTGGTTGCCGCGACCTTGTCGGCGAACTCCTTGCCGCGTCCCGGCACGAACTGGGTGTCGACCGCACCGGGGGACACCGTCATGACGCGGATCTCCGGCGCAAGCGCCCGGCCGAGCGAATTGGCCATGATGTCGAGGCCGGCCTTGGCGCCGCAATAAGCGACGTTGGAGCCGATGCCGGTGAAGGCGGCGATCGACGAGACATTGACGATCAATCCGTCACCGCTGACTTTGAGCGCCGGTGCGAAGGCGCGGATGGTGGCGAAGACGCCGCGCCAGTTGTTGATGAAGATGCTGTCGATCAGCTCGTCGGTCAGCGCGTCGAGATCGCCATGCGCCACCGGCTGGGTGATACCAGCGGTATTGACCAGGATGTCGGCCCGCCCGAACCTGGCGAGCACGGCATCGCGGAAGGCTTCGATCGTTGCGGTGTCCTCGATTGAAACCGGCAAGGCGGCATGACCCGCGCCCGGCAAGCTCGCGACGATCTCTTCGGCCTTTTCCCTGCCCGAGCGGTAGCCGACAATGACGGTTGCGCCGGCTTCGGCAAACAAACGGCAGGTCTCGCGGCCGATGCCTCCCGAGCCACCGACGACGACAGTCACCTTGCCTTCAAGCGGATGGGATGAATTCTGGGCAGTCATCGGTCAGCTCTTCTTTCCCGAGATCGGCGGGATGGGGAAAGTCGGCGTTCCCGCCACCAGCTTGAAGTCGTATTCGCAGGTGTAGAAAGGCAGCGTCGCGCCAGCGAAATCGGGATGCGGCTCGGTATGCATGACAAAATCGCCGACGATCTGCTGCTTGGCGCCGAATACAACATCGGCGGCCAGCGCCTCCGGCGTGTCGGAGAAGATCTGGGTGATCAGCGTCTTGTGGCCGGGAGCCGTGACGATGAAATGGATATGGGCCGGACGCATCGGCTCCCGGTTCTGGGCGCGCAGCAGCACGCCTACCGGGCCATCGGTCGGCACCGGATAGCCAGCCGGCTTGACCGACTGGAAATGGAACCGGCCGTCGGCACCGCTGGTGAACTTGCCGCGAAGATTGAAATCCTCCTGGCTTTCGTCCTGGTTTTCGTAGAGGCCGACAGGCGACGCCTGCCACACGTCAAGCGTAGCACCGGCGATCGGGGCACCGTCCGCGCCTATCACCTGGCCCTTGAAGAACAGCGAGGCTCCAGGCGTGTCCGAGCGGGCGATGCAATCGCCGGACTGGCACAGCGGCGCGTGGCCGCGATAGAACGGCCCGAGAAGCGCCGACATCGTTTCGCCCTGCATGCCGTTATTGTTGATCAGGTCGATCAGCGTCGAAGCACCGAGCACGTCGGCGGCGAGCACGACCTCGTTGTGGAACTCGTTGGTGAGCTGGCCGATCTCGACGATCCAGCGCAGCGCGTATTCGAATTCCTCTTCGGTCGGGCGCGTCTCGAGCACGAACTGGTGCAGATGCGTCACCAGTGCCGTCATGATCTGCTTGAGCCGGGGATTGTCGGTGTCCGCCATCGCCGCGAGCACCGTCGGGGTCACATCGGCTTCCCTGGTGATGAGCTTGGGCTCGATGCTGATATGGTTCATGGTCATTCTCCAGTGCTTCCGAAGTCAGGCTTCGGCAGGTTCGGCTTGGTTTGCGGCCGTGCGCAGATGCGGGTATTTTTCGGTCAGCAGCGAGCCGTGGTAGTAGGTCCTGGCGAAGGCGTCGGTGGCCCTGATATTGTCGAGCCAACGGCCAATCTCCGGTGCGTCCCGCCACATGCCGCCAAGATTGATGTCGTCCATCCGGACAATGACGGGCATGATCGAGATGTCGGCCAGCGTCATGTCCTTGCCCATCAGCCAGGGTCCGCCGCTCGTCGCCAGCCATGTCGCCATGCGGTCGATGCCGCGCTGGAGACGACCGAGCGCTTCGTCCATGTCCGCCCTAGGGAAACCGGTGCGGCCCATCTTCATCAGGAACTCGCGGCGCAGGGGCTTGCTGTCGCACAGCGCCTGAAATTCCTGCTCGCTCATCGCCTGGTAGTGCGGCAGGAAGGCAAGGTTGTAGGACGGCACGCGGATCGCCGGCGTCGGCACCTCGTCGATGAAGCGCATCATCGCCCGCATCTCAGCCACCTTGAGCGGATCGCGCGGCCTGAGCGGCGCCACGTCGCCCAAGATATCTTCAAGGTATTCGACGATGACGGCGGAGTCGGTGACCGCTGCACCTTCGTGCAGCAGCGTCGGCACCACGCCATTGGGGTTGATCGCCAGATATTCCGGCTTGAGCTGGTCGCCCTTGAACAAATCGAGCTTGTGTTCCTCGAAGGCCTTGCCCTTGGCGTGAAGGACATAGCGGACACGCTGGCTGCAGGTCGACTGCGGCGCGTTATGAAGCACAAATTCCGGCATGTCTTTTTCCTCTCGCTGTCTGCACGAGGTTTGGGTTCACGGCTTGGGCTCGAAGGGCGAGCAGCTAGTCCCAGTTGAGAATTCGAGGCAGCTTGCCGTTCTTGGCCAGCGTGCCGATCAGCCCGAGCGGGAAGAACATCAGCCCCAGCGCCATGACGAGGCCGGTGCCGAGGATGTTGACCTCGGACGCGCCCATTGTGGCGACGAAGATCTCGTTGAGCGCCACGATCATGATGGCGCCGACGACCGGCCCGGCGATCGTGCCCTTGCCGCCGAGGATGCACATCAAAACGAGGTTGGCCGAGATCAGGATCAACAGGAAGATGTTGGGGCGGAGGTAGGTCAGGTATTCGCCCCACACCGCGCCCGCCATGCCGACGAAGAATGCCGACAGCGCGAAGGCGACGACCTTGTAGAAGCGCGTGTCGATGCCCGCACTTTCAGCCTTGATCTCGTCCTTGGAGATGGCGCGCAGGCCAAGGCCGAACTTCGAGTGCTTGATCTTGTAGCTCGCCCACACCGAGAAGGCGGCGATCGCCAGCATGGCATAGTAGTAGGGCACCTTGGCCCACTGCACCGACAGGTGGTTGGGCGGCAAGGTCAGCCCGTTGGCGCCGCCGATGAAATGCCAGTTGTCGAACAGGATGCGGGCGATCATCAAAAGCGCGATCGAAGAGATGATGAAACTCGGGCCGCGCACCTTGAGCGTGACCATGCCGACGAGATAGCCGAATGCCGCGGCGACCAGACCGGCGAGCGGTGCGGTGACAATCGTGGAAATGCCGTAGCGCGCCAGGATCATGCCGGAGAAGTAGCCCCCGATGCCGAAGAACACGGCATGGCCGAGCGAGACATAACCGGCAAAGCCGCCGAGGATGTTCCAGCCCGAGGCCATGGCGACGTAGGAGGCTGTGAACAGCACCAGGTGCAGCACGTAGTTGTAGTTGCCATAAAACTGCAGCAGCGGCAGGGCAATAAGGACGGCGAGGGCCGCGAGCGGAAACCATGTCGCCCTGGCCTGGTCGGCCTTGCGCGACAGTTTGTCGTTGTGGGCGCGGCGCGCCTCGAGCACAGCGCTGGCGCTGGTGTCCTGCAGGGTAACGGCCATCACGCCAACTCCGGTTTTTCGCCGAACAGCCCCTGGGGCCGCACCAGCAAGATGATGAACAGAGCGAGGAAGAAGGTCAGCGTCGACCAGGTGGCGCCGATCCAGGTGCCGACGAAGGCCGCGACCACGGAGAGGAACAGCGCCCCCACGACGGTGCCCAAGATGCTGCCCATGCCGCCGAGCACCACCACCGACATCAGCATGGCGATCCACTCCCAATGCTTGGCCGGGAAGAAGCTGAACACGAAGCTGACAAGCGAACCCGCGGCACCCGCAAGGCCAAGGCCGATGGCGAAGGCGAGAATGCTGATGAACTGGACATTGACGCCGAGCAGTTCGGCCGCCTCGCGGTTCTGGGTGGTGGCGCGGATGGCGTAGCCGAGCCGCGAATATTTGAGGAACAGCGACAGCGCGGTGATGATGGCCAGCGACACGATGCCCGCATAGAGCTGGCCCTTGGGAATGAACACGTCGCCGATGAAGAAGGCCGCCGTGGCGTAGTCGGGCGACGTGACGCGCTGGGTGTTGGTGAACAGCGCGCCGAGCAGGCCTTCCACCATCATCGCCAGCGCGAAGGTCAAGAGCACCGTCATTTCCGAATATTTGGCGCTCTTGGCTTCGCGCTGGAACACCAGCCGGTAGAGCACCACGCCGATGGCCGCCATGATCAGGGCCGCCACCGGCAGCATCACGATCGGGTCGACGCCGAGCATCTTGAAACCCCAATAGGTGATGTAGGCGCCGCCGATGATCAGCGAGGGATGCGCCAGATTGACGATGCGCATCACGCCGAAGACCAGCGACAGGCCCGAGCCCATCAGGGCGATGACGCCGCCAAGCGCCAGGCCCAAAATCAGTATCTGCAAAATCTCTGCCATGATGATCCCCGTCAGGCGGCCTTCTTGCCGCCGAGGTAAAGTTCCTGGATGCGCGGGTCGGCCAGCACTTCGCTTGCCGGGCCTTCAAACAGCGTCCGGCCAAGATCGAGCACCACGCCCCAGTCGGCGTTCTTCAGCCCCATCAAGGCGTTCTGCTCGACCAGAAGCACGGTGACGCCCTCGGCCGACATCATCTTCATGATGTCGAACATCTCCTGGACGATCTTGGGCGCCAGGCCGAGCGAGGGCTCGTCGAGCATGACGATGTCGGGCTTGATGATCAGCGTGCGGGCCATGGCGAGTGTCTGCTGCTGGCCACCGGACATGGTGCCGGCGTGCTGGTCGGCGCGCTCGCGCAGGATCGGGAAACGCTCGAGGATACCCTCGATGCGCCGCTCCAGCTCCTTCTTGTCGTCAAGGATGAAGCCGCCCATGCGCAGGTTTTCACGCACCGTCATCTTGGGAAACAGCGCGCGTTCCTGCGGCACGAAGCAGATGCCCTTGCGCAGGATCTGGTCGGGGCGCAGGCCGTTCAGCCGCTCGCCCTTGAAGATCACGTCGCCCTTGCGGATCGACAGCATGCCGCAGATCGCCTTGAGCAGCGTCGACTTGCCAGCACCATTGGGCCCGATGATGCAATGCACCTTGCCGGGCTCGACGGTCAGATGCGCGCCGTCGAGGATGGCGGGGCCATCGCCATAGCCGGCGGTGATGTTGGTGACTTCGAGAAGCTTGGTCATCATGCCGCCTCGTCTTCGAGCACGCCGCCGAGATAGGCGTCGAGCACATGGGGGTCCTTGCGGACGACTTCGGGCGTGCCGGCGCAGATGACCTTGCCATGCGCCATGACCACGACCTTGTGGGAAAGCCGCATGATCAGGTCCATGTTGTGCTCGACGATCAGCACCGTCATGCCCTTGTCGTTGAGGGCGCGGATGTGGCCGACGATCTCTTCCATCAGCGACGGATTGACGCCGCCGGCCGGCTCGTCGAGCAGGATGATCTTGGGGTCGGACATCAACAGTGCCGCCAGATCCATCAGCTTCTTCTGGCCATAAGACAGGTTATGACCGTCCTCATGGGCGATGCGGGTGATGCCGAGGAAATCGAGGATGGACATCGCCTTGTCCTTTTCCTCGCGCGACATTGCCGGCTTGAACAGGCCGCGGATGCCCTCGACCTTGGACTGGACGATGACGTTTTCGATCACCGTCATGTCGCCGAGGTTGCGCGAGATCTGGAAGGTGCGGCTGAGGCCCTTGGCGGTGATCTTGTGCGGGCGCAGATTGTCGATGCGCTCGCCGTCCAGCCAGACCTCGCCGGAGCTCGGCACCGCCGTCCGGCTGATGCAGTTGAAGGCGGTTGTCTTGCCGGCCCCGTTCGGCCCGATCAGGGCGGTGATCGACCCTCTCTCGACAGTGAACGTTGCGCCGTCGACGGCCTTGATGCCGCCGAAATGTTTACAAAGGTTTTTGACTTCGAGCATGCGCCCGATCTCCCATTCCGAGCTCAGCCGGCCAGGCCGGCGGTGGTGAAGACGCCCGCGAACGGGCGTCCTCCCGGATTGCCTTGTCAGAAGCCGTTCTTGGGGTAGCTGAACGGCGACACACCTTCGAACTCGCCGGTCGGATAGACGAACTTCAGATTACCGCCCTGCCACTGGGTCATGATGTGGGACTTCTCGACCGGCAGGCCGACCTCGTCCCAGGAGAAGCGGCCAAGCACGGTGCGGACCGGGTTGTCCTTGGTGCGCGCGTGCAGCCATTCGCCCATCTTGGCATTGTCGGTGGTGCCGGCACCGGTCATCGCCTGCTCGATGCCCTGGCAGACCGCGAACGGAATGGCGCTGTCCTCGTCGGGCTCGACGCCGTACTCGGCCTGGAAGGCCTTGACGAAATCGGCATTGTTGAACGGCTTGCCGGCCAGCGTGCTTTCGAACGGCACATCCTTGTGCCAGGTGGTGTGGATCAGCACGCCGTCGGCGGCTTCCTTGCCGACGCCTTCGATGAACTCGGTCTGCGCGCCCTGGCTGAGATAGACCAGCTTGGGCGTGGCGCCGACAGTCTTGAGCGCGCGCGTCAACTGCACCGCTTCTTCCGCCGAGGCAGTCAGGCCGACGATCATCTCGGCACCGGAGCGCTTGATCGAGTTGGCAAGGTTGAGCCAGTCGTTGAAGCCTTCTTCCGGCCACTTCTCTTCCATCACCACCTTGATGCCGACGTCGGCAAGATAGCCCGGCGCCAGATCGGCGATTTCCTTGTCGGTCGCCGGATCCTTGACCTTCTGACCGAGCAGGCCGGCGGCAATGGCGTTAGCGAAGAAGTCGTCGGCGGAAACGACCGCCACGGTCTTGGGGGCCTGATCGGCCGCGATGAGCTGCTTGATCACGCCGGCAACGTCCTTGCCGGTATATTCGGCGGCATTGACCTGGAAATAGAACAGGTTCTTGTAGCCCTGCTCATAAATACGCAGCGCGCCACCCGAGGGAATGGCATGCACCATGTTGTATTTCGACAGGATGCTGGCGACAGGAAATGTCAGGCGGCTGGAAAACGTGCCGTAGACCGCCTCAACCTTGTCGACATTGATGAAGCGTTCGTACTGGTTGATCGCCGTTGCCGTATCGGAACGGTTGTCGCTGACGACCAGCTCGACCTGCCTGCCGAGGATACCCCCAGCCTGGTTGATCAGCTTGGTGCAGAGCTCGTAGCCCCGCTTGTGCTTCTCGCCGCTGACCGACAACCCGCCGGTGATCGGCAGCGAGGCGCCGATTTTCAGATTGTCGGCATGAGCCGCACTTGCCATCAAGGCCGCTGCGGCTGTCGCAGCGAGCAATGTATTCAATCTCATACGCTTTCCTCCCGTTAGCGATCGACTGCACCAATGACCGGGCGGCAACGATCGAGACGCGCGCCTGGCTTAATTTTCGTACCCCCGACAGGCCTGCCTCCTCAGGTTTGCCCGTCCTTCGTAGGCGATAATTGGGGGTATTCGCTTCGCCGCCCTCCCAGACAGCCTCGCATTCGCCTCGACGCACAGGCTCTTCCAAGCACTCAACGCTTGTTTGTGCAATCGATTGCGTGACTGAATTACCATGACGCCCAAAAGCGGTCAAGGATATTTCGCAAACGATTGCGTGAAGGGTGCCCGTTCTGATAGTTTGGCAAAATGCGGCAGAAACGGATCACCCTCAAAGATATCGCCCGCGAGACGGGCGTGCACGTTTCGACAGTGTCCCGCGCCTTGGACCCGGTCGAGCGCAAGACGATCACGCAAGAAGTCGCGAGCCGAATCCAGGCGGCGGCGGACGCGCTGGGCTATCGTCCGAACCGCATTGCGGCGGGCCTGCGCACCAACCGGACGATGACGGTGGGTGTGATGATCCCCGACATCACCAACGTCATCTTCCCACCCATCCTGCGCGGCATCGAAAGCATCCTCGAACCGCTCGGCTATGCTTCGATCATCGTCAATACCGACAGCGAACGCGACCGCGAAAGCCGCCTCGTCGATGTGTTGCGCGACCGCGGCGTCGACGGCATCATCCATGCGGCGGTGCTGCGCTCCGACCCGACCATCGCCAAGGCGGCGGCCGACGGGCTCCCCGTGGTGACGCTGAACCGCAAGGTCGAGAATTCGAAAATTCCCTATGTCATCAACGACGAGGATGCCGGCATCTGCCAGATGCTGCGCCATCTCGGCGATCTCGGGCATCGCGACATCGCCCATCTCGCCGGACCGCAGGATCTGTCGACCGGTCAGCTGCGCCTCGCCGCTTTCCGTAATGCCGCCAAAAAGCTGTCGATCGAATTCCACTCCGACCTTGTCGTCACCGCCAAGCGCTTCGACGAGCTCGAAGGCGCGCGCTGCGTCCAGCAACTGCTCGCCTCGGGCAGGACATTCACGGCGATCCTGTGCGCCAACGACCGTCTCGCGCTTGGAGCGATCGACGGGCTGCGCGAGCAAGGCATCGACTGTCCGCGCCAGATCTCGGTCACCGGGTTCAACGACATGCCGTTCCTGGAGTTGATCAGGCCCAAGCTGACGACCGTCAGGATCCAGCAGCACAGTGCCGGTCGCACCGCGGCCACGATCCTGATGCAGCTGATGAATGGCGAGAAGCCCGAAGACGTCCCGATGGAGACGATCCTGCCTGTCGAGATCGTCATCCGCGAAAGCACCGCGCCGGCGTGCTGACGCCGCTGCCACTTGCTGGCGCGCACTGATGTACTCTCATCGATCGCGAGTGGCTGGCCGTCCTGTCGGCTGGCTGTTGCGGCCTGGCGTTTGGCGAGCTCGGCTTGGCCGTGCAGGGACTGGGGCAGTTGGTGGCGGATGGGCGGCTGATCCAATGAGGCGTTGGCGCGGCGAATGGGCGTGCTTGGCCTGCGCGGCCGACGACATGTCGGGGACCTCGACAGCCAAACGCCCCGCACGAGGCGGGGCGTTTCGGTTTGGCGAGCTGATATGCGAAAGGCCCGCCGGTTTTGACCGTGCGGGCCTGTCGTATTTGGTTGCGGGGACAGGATTTGAACCTGTGACCTTCAGGTTATGAGCCTGACGAGCTACCGGGCTGCTCCACCCCGCGTCAACCTATCGGCATAAGCCGGCCGGGCAGCCCGGACTTTCTTGGTTTTCCGTCCTTGGAACCTTCGGTTCCTGCGGTCGGATGGGGTGCTGCTCCACCCCGCGTTATCCGACTTTTGCCTCGGGCAAAATGTCGTATTTGCAGTGCCCATTTTGCAGGTTTTGCCTGCGCCGATGGGCCTTGCGAAGATTTCGGCTTTCGCTCGGTTTCATATAGGCGTTTGCCCGGATGATTTCGAGAGGTCGCCAATCAAAAGGGCCGCCCAATCGGTAAGGACTGGCGGCCCGCTACCCGTTTTCGGGCCTTGTTTCGTTGCGAGAAGATTTGCGCCATCGTCGTGATCGTGTTCGATCAGGCGATGGCTTGATTTAACGTGCGTTTGGCAGACCTGGCAGCGACTTACTCTCCCGCGTCTTGAGACGAAGTACCATCAGCGCTGGAGCGTTTCACGGCCGAGTTCGGAATGGGATCGGGTGCAGCCGCTCCGCCATAACCACCAGGTCGGCAAAACGCACGTTGTTCGAGAAGCTTTGTGTAGCGAATAGGGAATAGAGAGGTGCGAATAGGGTTCCCCTATCCGGTGCCTCTCGGGGCTATTCGCTGGTCTTTGTGTGCCAAGTGACGACTTTTGCGATCGGCTTTCGGGCAAAGCCCGCAAGCGCGACTGCGCGTCGCCGGTCGTCCGGCGCCCTCGCGGAGCATAGGGCCGTAAGGCCCGCTCATGCGTGAGCGCTGGTTTTGATGGACATTAGGAATGAGAACGATCAAGCCAATCGAACTATTAGTACCGGTAAGCTTCATGCGTTGCCGCACTTCC